>JAFAVO010000088.1 GCA_019242385.1 Gammaproteobacteria bacterium
CTCGTGATAGAGCGCGGCCATGCTCAGGCGTTCCGCAAGCCGGCGCACGCGCGCCCGAGCTGCAGAGCGAGCGCCTCGACCTGCGCTTCGCTGTGCGTGGCCGACAGCGTGACGCGCAACCGTGCGCTGCCGGCGGGCACGGTCGGAGGACGAATCGCCACCACCCAGAAACCGGCTGTCGCGAGCGCACGCTGGGCTGCGAGCGCCGCCGCGGCACTGCCGAGGACGACCGGTTGTATGGGCGTCATGGAGGGAAGCAGCGCGACGCCGACCGCCGCGGCGGCCGTGCGAAAGCCTCGCACGAGCATCGCCAACCGCTCGCGCCGCCAGCTCTCGCTGCGCACGATGGCAAGTGCCGCGCGGGTGGCCGCGGCGACCGGCGCCGGCAGCGCCGTGGTGTAGAGGTAGGGTCGCGCTTTCTGGATGAGAAGCTCGATCAACGCCTCGCTCCCCGCGACGAATGCGCCGAAGGAGCCGAAGGCCTTGCCGAGTGTGCCGACGAGTATGGGTACGGCCTCGCTCCCGAGTGCGTAGTGCTCGAGGACGCCGCCGCCCTGCGCGCCGATCACCCCGAGCCCATGCGCATCATCGACCAGGAGCCAGACATCGTGCGCGCGAGCGTAGCGCGCGAGCTCCGGCAAGGGGGCGAGATCGCCGTCCATGCTGAAGACTCCATCGGTCGCGAGTAACGCCGTGCGCCCCGGCTGCGCCTCGAGCAGGCGCGCCGCCGCGCCGGCATCGGCATGCGCGTAACGCAGCAGCCTTGCGCCCGCGAGCCGTGCACCGTCGAGGAGCGAGGCATGACAGAGCCGATCGAGCAGCACGCGCTCACTGCGCGCGGCGAGCGCGCCGCAGACTGCGAGGTTGGCCATGTAGCCGGTCGAGAAGAGCAGCGCCCGCTCGCGATGGGTGAAGTCCGCCAGCTCCTCCTCGAGCCGCGCGTGCTCGGTGCCGTGCCCGGTGATGAGATGCGAAGCGCCGCTGCCGGCACCGGCCTCGGCGGCGCAGGCGGCCATCGCTGCGGCGAGCGCCGGGTGGCGCGCGAGGCCGAGGTAGTCGTTGCTGCTGAAATCGATGAGCTCCCGCCCATCGGACAGCGTGAGGCTGCGTCCGCTCGCGGCCCGGTGTGCGACGGTAATGCGCGCGCGGCGCAGCTGGGCCGCCTCCAGCTGGCTGAGCGCTGCCTCAAGCGCCGGCGCTTGCCGCTTCATGCGGAAGCGGTGTCAGCCCGAGCCGTTTGAGGAGCGCCTGATCGCGCGCCACATCGGGGTTGCCTGTGGTCAGCAGCCGTTCCCCGTAAAAAATCGAGTTTGCTCCGGCGAGGAAGCACAGCGCCTGCAGCTCATCGCTCATGGCTTCGCGGCCGGCGGAGAGGCGCACGTGCGCGCGCGGCATCAGTATCCGCGCGACGGCACAGCAGCGCACGAAGTCGAAGGCATCCACCTCAGGGGCTTCCGCGAGCGGGGTACCCGGCACCTTCACCAGACGATTGATGGGTACGCTCTCGGGATGCTCGGGGAGGTTGGCGAGCGTGCGCAGCAGCTGCGCGCGGTCTTGCGCGGACTCGCCCATGCCGATGATGCCGCCACAGCACACCTTCAGGCCCGCGGCGCGTACCGCCTCGAGGGTGTCGAGCCGCTGCTGATAAGTGCGCGTACTGATGATCGCGCCGTAGAACTCGGCCGAGGTGTCGAGATTGTGGTTGTAGTAGTCGAGCCCGGCTTCCTTCAGCTGCCGGGCCTGCTGCGGGGTGAGCATGCCGAGCGTAGCGCAGCTTTCCAACCCGAGCTCACGCACCGCGCGGATCATCTGCACGATCACATCCAGATCGCGCGCCTTCGGGGCGCGGTAGGCCGCGCCCATGCAAAAGCGCGTCGCCCCCGCCGCCCTGGCGCGCGCGGCGCACTCGCGCACGGCCGCGACTTCCATGAGCGTCTCGCGCCCGACCCCGGTCTCATAGTGAATGCTCTGCGGGCAGTAGGCGCAGTCCTCCGGACACGCCCCGGTCTTGATGGAGAGCAGCGTGCTCATCTGCACCGCGTTCGGCGGGTGGTGAGCACGGTGCACGCCCTGCGCCTGCAGGATGAGATCCATGAAGGGCTGCGCGAAGAGCGCCCGCACTTCCTCCAGCGACCAGTCATGCCGGATCGTTCCGACGCTCGCGGATACCTCGCCGATCGCCACGCTCATGCCTCTGTCCCTCGCCCTGACCATGCCCGAGCAGCGCAAAGTCTGTCAACGACAGGCGCCTTAACGAGTCGACAATTGCTCAAATACTGTCCAGCAGGTGCACCAGCAGCGCCACGGCGACCCCGAGGGCGCCGAGCACGGCGATGAGCACGCCGGCCGCGGCGCAGTCCTTGAGCACGCGCACGTCCGGGCTCTGCTGCGGATGCAGCAGATCGGCGAGGTGCTCGATCGCGGTGTTGAAGAGCTCCGCCGACACCACCGCCGCGCTCGCCAGCAGCACCAGCGCCCACCACACGGGGGCCGGGCGCAGCACGAGCAGCGCCACCAGCGCCGCAGCGCCCGCGAGGGCCTGCACCCGCAGGCTGGCCTCGCTGCGCAGGGCGTGGGCGAAGCCGCGCAGCGCAAAGCCCAGGCGCGCACGAAAGCGCTGGTTCTTGTAGCTCTCCATCGAGTGCGCTTCAGGTCGCGTAGGTGTACTCGAGAAGGATGCCGACGAACACCGCGAGTCCCACGTACTGATTGTTGAGGAAAGCGCGCAGGCAGCCTGCCGGCTCGCGTTTGCGGATCAGCCACTGCTGCCAGATGAACAGCACCGCCGCAGCCAGCACACCGCCCTGGTACCAGCGCCCGTAGTGCATGCTGCGCCCCGCGAGCAGCAGCGCACCGAGCATCATCAGCTGCATCGCGCCGATGAGGAAGCGGTCCATGTCGGCAAACAGGATGGCGCTCGACTTCACCCCGATCCGCAGGTCGTCCTCGCGGTCGATCATGGCGTAGATCGTGTCGTAGACCGCCGCCCAGATGACCGCGGCGATGTACAGCAGCCAGCACACCCGCGGCAGCACCGAGGTCTGGGCCGCGAACGCCATCGGCACGCTCCAGCCGCCGAAGGAGATGCCGAGATAGAGCTGCGGCATGGGAAAGACGCGTTTGACGAAGGGGTAGGAGATGGTGAGCAGCGCGCCGATGACGGCGAGCTTCACTGTCAGCGCGTTCAGTCGCGTGACCAGGAAAAAGGCACAGGCGATCAGCACCGCGAACAGCGCCAGCGCCTCGCTCGGCGCGACACGCCGTGCAGCGAGCGGCCGGTCGCGGGTGCGGCGCACGTAGGGATCGAGGTCGCGGTCGGCGAAGTCGTTGATCACGCAGCCGGCGGCGCGCATCACCACGACGCCAAGCACGAACACGATGAGCACGCGCGGCTCCGGGCGCCCCTGCCCTGCGACCCACAGCGCCCACAGCGCCGGCCACAGCAGCAGCCAGGTGCCCACGGGCTTGTCGAGCCGCATGAGGCGCGCGTATTCGCTCGCACGCCGCGCGAGTCGGTGCGACAGGGGAGCTTCCGCGGGCTCGATCGTCTGCGGGACTTCGGTTACAGCAGCCATGGCGACCCTTTTGGCGCGGGAACGTTACCACAGCCTCTCTTTTGGGGCGTTCCCACGAAGGCGGCGTCGGCGGCACTCGCGCGCGCGACCTGACAGGCCGCAGTGGCTGCACCATCAAGAGCTTGCGCGCGGCGGGAACGCGCGCTGGGGCTTTACTCCCTGCCTGCCTGCCTGCCCCCCGGGGCGGGCATTGCCCCATGGTTCCACGGTAATTGTCGGATTTCGCCGCGCCAGCGGTCGCGATATGTCTTATGCCGGGAAAGATCAAACAACAACAACAAGGAGTGATCCATGCAGTTGCTTCCAGGCGGAGCGTCGCGCTTCGCCGCGGCCATGCGCAAGCGCCGCGGGACAGCGGTGGTGCTGGCCCTCTGTCTCGTGAGCCTGCCGCGTATCGGTGCGGCGGTGCCGAGCTTTGCCAGTCAGACCGGGATGCCGTGCTCGCAGTGTCACGTGGTGTCCTTCGGCGTCGCACTCACCGCCTACGGCCGGCAGTTCAAGCTCAATGGCTACACCTACACCGGCGGCGACAGTCCGTTCCCGATCGCTGCCATGGTGCAGGGCGGCTACACACACACCAGTGCCGCACTGCCCGAGCCGGCGGCGCCGCACTTCGCGACCAACGACAACCTGTCGGTCGACCAGGTGTCGGTGTTCGTGGCGACGAAGCTTTTCGATGGCCTCGGCATGTTCGCGCAGGGGACCTACAGCGGCGAGGACCGCCACTTCAGCTGGGACAACCTCGACGTGCGCTGGGCGAGACCGCTGCCGAACTTCTTCGGCACCGATGCGGTGGTGGGCATCTCGGTCAACAACAACCCGACCGTGCAGGACCTGTGGAACTCGACGCCCGCCTGGGCCTACCCCTACATCACCTCGGGGCTCGCGCCGGGGCCGAGCGCGGCACCGGTGATCGCCGGCGGGCTCGCGCAAGTAGCGCTCGGCGCGACCGCCTACACCATGATCCACGATCATCTGTACCTGGAGGCCGGCGCCTATCGCGGGCTCTCGGATCACTGGCTCGGCAACCTCGGTCTCTATCCCGACAACAACGTGCACATGGACGGCGCTTCCCCGTACTGGCGCGCCGCGTACCAGTTCACCCGCGGCGAAGAGCACTACTTCTCGTTCGGCACCTTCGGATTATCGACCAAACTGAAGCCCGACCCGACGGTCGCGCGAACTGATCATTACAGCGACTTCGGATTCGACGGGGTGTACCAGTACACGCCCCGGGACGGCCCTGGCACCGTCAACGTCAATGCCTCGGTCATCCACGAGAAGCAGCAGCTGGATGCGACCTTCGGCGCCGGCGGTGCAAACAATCCGACCAATCACCTGACGACGGTCGAAGCCGACCTGACCTACGCCTGGCGGCAGACCTACGCCCTGAGTGGCGGAGTGTTCAACACGGGTGGCAGCACCGACCCGACCTACTTCGGATTCGGCACCAGCGGCACACCCGATACGCGCGGCTACATCCTGATGCTCGAGTGGGTGCCGTTCGGCAAGACCGACTCGTGGGCGCGGCCGTGGGTCAACGTGCGCCTCGGCATCCAGTACACCGGCTACACGCGCTTCGATGGCGGCACCTCCAACTACGACGGCAGCGGCCGTTCCGCCAGCGATAACAACACCCTGTTTCTCTTCTACTGGCTGGCCTTCTGAGTGCCAGCGCCACCGACCGAAGGAGTTGCGAGCATGAATAACACCACCCTGCTGCAGATGCTGACCGCAGGCGCGCTGCTGCTCTCGAGCGCGCTCGCGCACGCCGACCCCTGCAAGCTCTCCCTGCAGAGCAACGATCAGATGCAATTCAGTGTGCGGGAGCTGATCGTCCCCACCGAGTGCACCGAGGTCGAGGTCACCCTGACGCACTCCGGGAAGCTCCCGGCGCGTTCCATGGGACACGACTGGGTGCTGGCGAAGGATTCGGACATGTCGGGCATCGTCAACGCCGGGCTGGCCGCCGGCCCGGCCCACGGCTACCTGCCCGAGCACGACGCGCGCATCATCGCCGCGACACCGATCGTCGGCGGCGGCGAGAGCGCCACGGTGAAATTTGCCACCAGCCTGTTGCAACCCGGCACGCGCTACGCATTCTTCTGCACCTCGCCCGGCCACTCCACGCTCATGCGCGGCACGTTCAAGCTGGGTGAGAGCTCGCGGCTGGTGCGCGCGACCGAGAAGACCGGCTAGAGGCTTCAGCCGACCCGCCCGTAGCGCTCGCCGGCCCCGACCCAGCGCGCCGCGAGCGCCGTGACGGCCTCGGGGTGGTGCTCGAGCAGCCGCTCGGCGCTCTGCTGCACGCGCGGCAGCAGGTCGGCATCGCGCACGAGATCGGCGACGCGCAGCTGCGCGAGCCCGGTCTGGCGCGTGCCGAGCAGCTCGCCCGGTCCGCGCAACTCCAGGTCGCGACGCGCGATCTCGAACCCATCGGCGCTTTCGCGGATGACTTTCAGCCGCGCGCGCGCCAGCGCCGAGAGCGGCGCGCGGTAGAGCAGCACGCAACTGCTCGCGCCCGCACCGCGCCCGACCCGGCCACGCAGCTGGTGCAGCTGTGCGAGTCCCATGCGCTCGGCGTTCTCGATGACCATGAGAGTCGCATTCGGCACGTCCACCCCGACCTCGATCACCGTGGTGGCCACCAGCAGCTGCAGGCGCGCGGATTTGAAGGCGAGCATTGCCGCCTCGCGCGCGGCCGCCGGCATGCGGCCGTGTACCAGGCCCACCTTGATGCCCGGCAATGCCGCGGCGAGTCGCGCGGCGGTGTCTTCCGCCGCCTGCGCGCGCAGCTCCTCGGACGCATCGATGAGCGGGCACACCCAGTAGGCCTGCCGCCCGGCGCGGCAGGCCTCGACGATGCGCGCCACTACCTCCACGCGCCGCTGCTCGGGCACCACGACGGTCTGCACCGGAGTGCGGCCCGGCGGCAGCTCATCGATCACCGAGATGTCGAGGTCGGCGTAGGCGGTCATGGCCAGCGTGCGTGGGATGGGGGTCGCGGTCATGATGAGCTGGTGCGGGAGCTGTCCGCCGCGCTGGCCCTTCTCCGAGAGGCGCAGGCGCTGCTGCACGCCGAAGCGGTGCTGCTCGTCGACGATCACGAGCGCGAGGCTTGCGAACTCGATACCCTGCTGGAACAACGCGTGCGTACCGACCACGATGCGGATGTCGCCGCTGGCGATCCCGGCGAGTGCGCTGCGGCGCGTGCGCGCCGGCAATGCACCCGAGAGCAGAGCCACGTCCTGCCCGAGCGGCGCGAACCATTCACGGAAGTTGTGCCAGTGCTGCTCGGCCAGGAGCTCGGTGGGCGCCATGAGCGCCGCCTGAGCGCCGCTGCCTGCGGCGCGCGCCGCCGCCGCGGCCGCCACCACCGTCTTGC
Source organism: Gammaproteobacteria bacterium (assembly GCA_019242385.1). Classification (GTDB taxonomy): domain Bacteria; phylum Pseudomonadota; class Gammaproteobacteria; order Steroidobacterales; family Steroidobacteraceae; genus 13-2-20CM-66-19. The sequence goes on from JAFAVO010000088.1 coordinate 6,961, forward strand.
CGCAGCCCACATCGCCCTGGAGAAGGCGCACCATGGGTGCGCTGCCGGCAAGATCGGTCTCGGCATCGGCGAGGGCACGGGACTGCGCGCGGGTGAGCGTGAAGGGCAGTGCCGCGAGGAAGCGCTGGGCGAGGCGCGCCTCATCGATCAGCGGCGGGGCCAGATCGGTGCGCAACGCGCGCCGCCGCAGTTTCAGCGCCAGGTGATGTGCGAGCAGCTCCTCGAAAGCGAGCCGCCGCTGCGCAGGGTGGCGTCCCGCCGCCAGCTCCTCCAGGCGCGCACCCCGCGGTGGCGCGTGCAGGTACTCGAGCGCCGGCCGCAGCGCCGGCATTCCACCGGGGAGCTCGAGCTCCGGCGGCAGCAGATCCTCAGGGCCGGTGTGCTCGAGGCTGCGCAGCGCCTGCGCGATCAGGGCGCGCAGCCGTGCCTGCGGGACTCCCTCGGTGAGTGGATAGATGGGCGTCAGGCTTTGCTCGAGCGCGGGACTCTCGCCGCCGAGGCGCCGGTACTCCGGGTGCACCATCTCGAGGCCCAGC
>JAFAVO010000109.1 GCA_019242385.1 Gammaproteobacteria bacterium
CCGCGCCGCTCGAGGTCCGAGTAGAGCCGGCGTACGTGCGAGGCGATCGCCGAGCGCTCCATCGAAAGCCGCAGGTCGCAGAAGCGCATGCGCAGCAGCTGCTCGTCGGAGAATCGCTCCCAGCGATGAGCGCGGCGCTGCGGCTTGCGCCTGCTGCGGCTGGACGCGGCAGGCGCGTATGCAGCAGATGGAGGGCGGCCTGAGGCGCTGGGCGGCGACATGAGGTTGCTTGGGAATACCGGGGGGAAATTACCGCAGCGAGCTTACCCAACTGCCCCCGCGCTGTCTGCGGGCTGCGGCGGCCTGCGCTGCGAGGCGGTACGCCTGCAATTGGGGGGGCGGTCCCCTACTCCCCAAGCCCGAGCAGCGCGTGGGTGAGCAGGCGGTCGGCGTAGCCCTCGAGCAATGCTCTCTGCAGGAGGCTGTCCCGCCACAGGGCGGGTATGGCGCTCGCACAGTAGTGGGCCCCGGCAATTGCGCCGCAGGCGGCGGCGACGACGTCGCTGTTGCCCCCGAGGTTCGCCGCGGCGAGAACCGATTCGCGGAAATTGGCTGTACCTTCGAAGGCTTGCAGTGCCGCGGCCAGCGTGGCCGGGGCGCCGTGGAGTGCTGCGCCGGCGTGAGGACCGGTGGGCGACGCCGCGGCAGCCATGATGGCGGGTTTCGGACGGCCCGATAGCGCCGCGTGCAGAGCCCGGGCCAGGCCGCGGCACGCCTCGAGCACGAGCGGCGCCTGGCAAGTGGTGCGGGCCGCCTGTGCGGCGTGCTCCGCGGCCACCGCTGGGCCCGCGGCAAAGAAGTACATGACCACCGGGGCCAGGCGGGAAAGGCTTTCCGAGTCCTGGATCGAGGGGTCGTGGGTTCCGGCGAAGGGCTGCCTGCGCCACTGTGCGAGTGCCAGTGCGCGCGCGGTCCCGGCGGTGATCCCGACGCATTGACCGGTCGCCGAGAGGTAACCCTCCTGCTGCCAGCGCCGATATCGCATCACCTGGTCATGTGCGTCGAATCCCTCACGCTCGAGGAGGCTCTCGGCGAGGCACAACGCCATCGCGGTGTCGTCCGTCCAGGCACCCCGCGGAAGGTCGAAGGGCCCACCGCCGAGCATGTCACCGACGGGTGTGAACCGCCCCGGGCGGCCGTGCTGAGTCGCTGCCGCCACCGCATCGCCGGTGGCAAGGCCGAGCAGCGTCCCCTGGAAGCGCTCGCGCAGGCCCCGAGCCGCAGCGAGAGTCGCCGGCTCGAGCAATGGATCGGATTCGCGCGCCCGACGCGGCTGCCATGCCCTCACGTACTCGACCTGCTCGGGTGTCTCGGGGACGCTGGGCCAAAGTCCCGAGCGAGCGCTCTGATGCCAGAGCCGGTTGAGCTCGGTCAGCGCAGGCTCACCGGGGAGCCCCTGCTCCGCGAGCAGGCAGCCGACCACCATCCCGGTCCGACCGATTCCCGCGCGGCAATGGAGGTAGACGACGCGCCCTTCGCTCAGGGCACGCTGCAAGGCGTCGAGAATCTCGCCCATGTGGGCCGGGTGATGCGGTATTCCGTGATCGGGAATGGAATGGCGCAGGTATCTCACGCCCGCAGGCAGCGCGGCCTCGTATGGCACGATCTCGTGCGGCTGGGTGAGATCGAGAAAGCAATCGATCCCCGTCTCTAGCAGACGGGAGACTCGCTCACGTGTCACCTCGGCCGTGGGTCCAGCGGGATGCTCGCCGGCGAGCAACCGGCCCGGCGCCACCCAGTAGGAGTTGGGCAATGGCAAGGCCAGGGCCGCTGCGACGGGTGAGAGGTTCACAACGGCTCGTCGACCATGGCTTCATCGGTCAGGCCGGTGATGCGGCCTACGTCGAGGCCGGCAAAATCGAAGTGCCTCCGGTCCCCGAGGTGCTCGAGCTCGACCCTGCGCAGCGCCGAAGCGATCGACTCGGTCCGGCCGGGAAACTCCTGCTCCCAGGCGGCCAGCATCTTTTTGACAGCAAGCCGCTGCATGTTCTGCTGCGAGCCGCACAGCCGGCACGGAATGAGCGGAAAGCCGCGGCCGCGGGCGTAGCGCTCGATATCGCGCTCGGTGACGTACGCGAGGGGACGGATGACGATGTGGCGGGCGTCGTCCGAGAGAACTTTCGGGGCCATGGCTTTCAGCCGGCCGCCGAAGAAGAGGTTGAGAAACAGTGTCTCAACGATGTCATCCCGGTGATGGCCCAGCGCGATCTTGGTGATCCCGTTCTCGGAGGCGAAACGATACAGCGCACCCCGGCGGAGCCGGGAGCAGAGCCCGCAGAGCGTGCGCCCCGCCGGGACGACCCGCCTGACTACGCTGTAGGTATCCTGCTCGATGATCTTGAACGGGACGCCGAGCGAGCTGAGATAGGCCGGCAGCACATGAGCGGGGAATCCGGGCTGCTTCTGGTCGAGGTTCACGGCCAGCAGCTCGAAGTGCACCGGGGCGCTGCGCTGCAGGGAAAGCAGCAGGTCGAGCAAGGTATACGAGTCCTTACCGCCGGAGAGGCAGACCATTACCCGGTCGCCCTCGCTGATCATGCGGTAGTCGGCGATGCATCGGCCGACTGCACCGCGCAGGCGCGCGGCTAGGCGCGTCAGAGTGCGCGACGATTTGGCGGCCGCGCCGCAGCTGGCCGACCCGGCTTTGTTACCCACGTGTTGTCCGGTTCTCCCCGGCTCGCCGGGAAAGGGAGCATCTTAACGAGCCGGTGGAGCTCGCCGGAATCCGCGAGCTCGATTTCCGCTGATGTTCTTCAGGCCGCAGCGCTGCTGGCGGTCGTCTCGAGATACTTTGCCTCGACGTAGCGCACGAAGGAGGCCGCGGAAAGCGCCTTGCCGGTGGCGTCCTTCAGCAGCTCCTGCACCGGCACCTTGGCGCCGAGCGCATGCACGTGCGTGCGCAGCCAGCCGAAGAGCCCCGAGAACTCGCCCCGGGACAACTGCTCATCGAGCGCGGGAAGCTCGGCGCGCAGGCTCTCGTAGAGCTGAGCGGCGATGACGGCGCCGAGCGCATAAGAGGGGAAGTAGCCAAAGGAGCCGACCGCCCAGTGGATGTCCTGGAGACAGCCTTCGGAATCGTTCGACGGGCGTATGCCGAGCCGCTGCTCCATGCCCGCGTTCCAGGCCTCGGCGAGGTCGCGCACGGCGAGCTCGCCCGAAAGCAGCTGCTTTTCCAGCTCGTACCGCAGCATGATGTGGAGCGGATAGGTGAGCTCGTCCGCATCCACGCGGATGAGTCCGCGCTGCACGCGTGTGAGGTGACCGTAGAGGTTCTCGACCTCCCATTCCGGTCCGCTGACACCGAAGTGCCGCCCCAGGAGCGGCATTACGTACTGAACGAACGGCCGGCTCCGGCACACCATCATCTCTATGAGCAGCGACTGACTCTCCTCGAGAGCCATGCCACGGTCGCGCCCTACGGGCTGATCGCGCCACTCCTGCGGCAGACCCAGGTCGTACATGGCGTGCCCCGTCTCATGCAGCGCCCCAAGGAGTCCGGTGAACACATCGGCCCCATCGAAGCGCGTCGTGACGCGGATGTCTCCGGGAACCCCTTCGGTGAACGGGTGCTCGCTCTCGTCCAGGCGGCCCCGATCGAAGGGGAATCCGACCGCCTTCATCACCTCGACCGCAAGCGCGCGCTGCTTGGCCGCCGGGAAATTGCCGTTCAGCGGCAGAAGCGGCCGGGCCTCCTGTGTCGAAATCGCCTCCCGTATGAGCACCGGCAGGCGGCGCGACAGCGCTTTGAACATGAGATCGATGTCCGCGGTCGTCAGTCCCGGGCTGAACTCGTCCACCAGCGCATCGTACGGCGCCAGGTTGAGGGCCTGCCCCAGGAGCGTCGCCTTGTCGCGAACCAGATGGACGACTTCCTCGAGATAAGGCGAGAAGGCTTCGAATTTCCCCTGCGCGCGCGCCTCGAGCCAGCGTGCCTCGGCGCGCGAGGCGGCCTTGGTGAGCCGCGAGACCAGCGTTGCCGGTGTCGCGATGGCGTGGTCCCGCTGGCGGCGCATCTCGCGCAGGTTTGCGATCTGCCAGTCAGCCAGACCCTGGGTGTTGGCCTGAGCCCGGTCGAGCAGCCGGATGATGCGCGGCGCTGTAAGCAGGGCATGGTGCTCGGTCTCGAGCGCAGCGAGCTGCTCGCCGCGCACGTCCGCGCTCCCACGCGGCATCATCACCGCCGCGTCCCAGCGCAGCAGTGCGAGCGCGCCACGGAACGCATGGAGGCGCTTGAACTCCTGCTCGAGCTGCTTGTACGGGGAGGCAGACATGGATCTCTTCGGCGACCGGGGGACGGGCATAGTTTACCAGTTCCGCCGCTCCGCGATCCTCACGTATCAATAAATTCTCCTGTATAAACAACGGCTTGGTGTATATGACAGCGGTTTGACGGCTCGAGGGCCTTGACGCCGAGGCTGCAAAGTGGGCTCGGAAAAGGGCCCCCCGGTGAGGCGCCGGGCACGGGGATTGCCTGTATCGGGGGCTGTGCGTTATGTCAGCCAGCCGACTTGCTCAAGCGCGATCAACCTGCACCCGCGGCCCGCTCCGATCCGCTGCGTGGAGTCCCGGGCTCGAGTGCCCGGAGCGAGCTCCAGGCGAGCATCGCGCGCTTGCGCTCGGCACCCCAGCGATAGCCGCCGAGCCTTCGGTCTTTGCGCAGGACCGTGTGACAGGGTATGAGCCAGGCGATAGGGTTCGCCCCAACGGCATTGCCAACCGCCTGAGCCGCCCCGCGAACGCCCACCGCATCCGCCAGCGCGGCGTAGGTCGTGTGGCCTGCAGAGCCGAGCTCGAGCAGTGCCCGCCAGACCTTGATCTGGAAATTAGTGCCGCGCGCCGAGAGCTTCAGAACGCCCGTAGGGGCGCCCGGCTCGGGTCGGCCCCAGATGCGGCGGCTGAGCTGCGCCGCGGCCTCATCGTCGCGGTGCCCGTGGGCGCAGGGCCAACGGCCTGTCAGCTCCAGCACCGCGGCCGCTTCGCCACCCGCCTCGATGAAGGCGAGGTGCGTGACGCCGCGCGCGGTGCTCGCAAGGAGCGCGGTTCCGAAAGGCGTCGGAGCGAAGCCATAACTCATGTGGAGGCCAAGGCCACCTGTCTTCACCTCTCCCGGTGTCGCCGCATCGAGCGTCACGAGCAGGTCGTGGAGCCTGCCGGGCCCCGAGAGTCCGACCGCGTAAGCGGCATCGAGCACCGAGGCCGGCCCCGCCAGTGCGCGGCGTGCCGCGTTCGCGGTGACGAACGCGAGGTACTGCCGTGGCGTCACCCCCGCCCACCGGCGGAAGAGACGGTTGAAATGAAACTCCGACAGGCGCGCTGCGGCCGCTATGGTCGCGAGCCGCGGCTGCTCGCGGAAGTGCTCATCCACATAGGTGATCGCCCGTGCGACGCGGGCGAAGTCGCGGCTGTCCAGGAAGGCCGTGCCTTGATGGGGCTGGGTCGAGTTCATGCTCTGAAGGATAACGTCAGGGTCGCTGCCTGCGACCCGATTCTTGCGCTCCGCGGGTCCCCGGATGACCGGTGCCTGCCTTCGGTTACACTCCGAGCTCGGATTTCTACGGCCAGAGGTGCGGGTGTGGCCAGCGGGCGACGGCCACGCCCACGCCGATCGAGACGACCACCAGTAGTATGACGGTGAGTCCGATCAACAGCCGCCGCATGACGCCATCATAACCTGACAGTTGCGGCCACAAATAAACCCGGTCCGTGCCAGAGAAGCTCGCCATCTGCCTGCTCGCCTCGGAAGTGCAGCCGCTCTCCAAGACCGGGGGGCTTGCCGATGTTGCCGGCGCGCTCACGCGATATCTGCATGGCGCCGGTCACGACGTGCGCCTGTTCACACCGGCTTACGACTTCATCGATCGGGCGGCGTGCCGGGCTGTGCCGCTGGCAGAGCTCACGCAGATCCCGCTGAGCCTCGGCGCTCACGACTACGAGTTCTCG
>JAFAVO010000070.1 GCA_019242385.1 Gammaproteobacteria bacterium
CGGCGCGGCAGGCCGGGGCGGGCGGCGATCCGCGCCAGTACTGGGCGGCATTCCACGACCGCTTCCTGTCCTACGGTGGACCGCCGATCCCGCTGGTGAGAAAGGCGATGGTGGGCGAGGGCGGCTCGCTCTTCTGATTCCTCAGCCTTCGGCGCTCGCCGCCGGCTCGAGAAAGCTGAGGCGGGCGCTATCGGCTTCGAGCCGCACGCGCGCTCCGAGCGGCACCGGCTCGTTGGCCTCGCCGTGTCCGACCGGAAAGCCTGCCGCGCAGGGCAGTCCGACGCTCTGCGCGAGCTCGCGCAACACCTCGGCGCTGCTGTAGCTCGCCTCTGGCTCCTCGCAGTGGGTGAAGGAGCCGAGCGCGATGCCGCGCACGCGCTCGAACACCCCGGCGAGCCGCAGATGCGTCCACATCCGATCGAGGCGGTAGGGACGCTCGCCCTGATCCTCGAGCAGGAGCACCGCTCCATCGAGCGCCGGCATGAACGGTGTGCCGAGCAGGCGCGTCACCACCGAGAGATTACCGCCGAGCAGCGGTCCCTCGGCGGTGCCCCCGACGTAGGTGGCATCCCCGCGCAAGGGCGCTGCCGGATGCGGCGATTCCAGCAGCTCGAAGAGCCGCGCGCAGGCAGCGGGCCCGAGTCGGGGGAGCTGGGTGAGCACCGGCCCATGGATGCTGATGCGCCCGTGGGCCTGCAGCCACAGATGAAGCGCAGTGATGTCGGAGAATCCCACGAGCAGCTTGGGTGGGCCGCCCAGCGCTCCCGCAGCGAGCTGCCCGAGCAGCCGCGTCGCGCCATAGCCGCCGCGCGCGCAGAACACTGCGCGGATACCCGGATCGGCGAGCGCGGCTTGCAGCTCGGCGCGCCGCCGCGCATCGCTTCCCGCGAGATAGCGTTGCCGCTCGAACAATCCAGGGTCGTGCTCGGCGCGGTACCGCCGGCGGATCAGCGCCAGGCCGGCCTCGAAGGCTTCGCGCTCGAAGCCACTCGCCGGAGCGATCACCGCGACGCGATCCTGCGGTCGCAACACGGGCGCGGCTCGGAAGACTGTGCTCAACGGCACCCCCTGCGGGCATGACTGGCGATCATACGGGTTTTCTCACGCGAAGCTCACAGCGCGCACGGTAGCGTAACCGACCCCAGCGGCCCGTGACTGGAGTCTCGCCGTGGATGTCGTGTTCATTCTCGCCCTGCTCGTCCTGTATGCACTCACTCACGTGCTGATCGGCGCGATCGCCCGCCTCGGAGCGGCCGGGTGAGCGTCGTTTATGCCGTGAGCGCAGTGCTCACCGTAGGGCTGTTCATGTACCTGCTGTACGCGTTGATCAGGCCGGAGAAGTTCTGATGCCGGGGCCGACCCTGACGCTGTTCGTGGGCTTCATGCTGCTGGTGCTGGCACTGGTGAAGCCCCTCGGCCTGTACATGGCGAACGTGCTCGAGGGCCGTCCGGTCTGGCCGCTGCGCCTCGCGGCGCCGCTCGAGCGCGCCATCTATCGGCTGTGCGGCATCGAGCCGGCGCGCGAGATGGGCTGGAAGGCATACACGGCAGGCCTGCTGCTGTTCAACGCGCTCGGTGCGCTCAGCGTGTATCTCCTGCAGCGCTGCCAGCGGTGGCTGCCGCTCAATCCACAGCAGCTGCCGAACCTGGCGCCGGACTCCGCCTTCAACACCGCGGTGAGCTTCGTTACCAACACCAACTGGCAGGGATACTCGGGCGAGTCCGCCATGAGCTATCTCACGCAGATGGTGGCGCTGGCGGTACAGAACTTCCTTTCGGCGGCGAGCGGCATCGTGGTGGCGATCGTGCTCATCCGCGGGCTGGCGCGCCACAGCAGCGGTACCGTCGGCAACGTGTGGGTGGATCTGACGCGCTCGACGCTCTACGTGCTGCTGCCGCTCGCCGTGCTGCTCGCGCTCGCTCTGGTGTCGCAGGGCGTGGTGCAGACTTTCAGTCCCTACAGGGAGGTGCGCACGCTCGAGCCGCTCACCTACCAGCAGCCGGGCACCGCTCCAGTCACCACCCAGGTGCAGACATTACCCATGGGACCGATCGCCTCGCAGGAGAGCATCAAGGAGCTCGGCACCAACGGTGGCGGTTTCCTCAACGCCAACTCCGCACATCCGTACGAGAACCCCACCGCACTCTCGAACCTGCTGGAGATGCTGGCCATCCTGGCGATTCCGGCCGCGCTCACCTACACCTTCGGCCGCATGGTCGGCGATACCCGTCAGGGCTGGGCGGTGCTCGCCGCCATGACGGTCCTGTTCCTCGCGCTGCTCGCCGTGCTGGACTGGAACGAGCAGCGCGGTAACCCTCTGCTGGCCGCCCTCGGGGTCGAGCAGACGCCGAGCGCCACTCAGGCGGGCGGCAACATGGAGGGCAAGGAGACGCGCTTCGGCGTGGCCGCCTCGGCGCTGTTCGCTGCGGTGACCACCGCCACCTCCTGCGGCGCGGTCAACAGCCTGCACGGCTCGTTCACGCCGCTCGGAGGCTTCGTGACGCTCTTCCAGATGCAGCTCGGCGAGGTGGTCTTCGGCGGAGTCGGCAGCGGCCTCTATTCGATGCTGATTTTCGCCATCGTCGGCGTGTTCATCGCCGGGCTCATGATCGGCCGCACGCCCGAGTACCTCGGCAAGAAGATCGAGGCCTTCGAGATGAAGATGAGCTCGATTGCGATCCTGGTGATGCCCTTCATCGTGCTCACCGGCACGGCGGTCGCAGTCAGCGTCGATGCCGGCCGCGCCGGCGCGGGCAACCCCGGGGCGCATGGCTTCTCCGAGATCCTGTACGCATTCTCCTCGGCCGGTAACAACAACGGCAGCGCCTTCGCCGGCATCGCGGCCAACACGCCGTTCTACAACGTCGCGCTCGCCCTCGTCATGTGGATCGGGCGCTTCTGGCCGATCGTGGCGGTGCTCGCGGTGGCCGGCTCGCTCGCCGCCAAGAAGCGCATTCCGGTTTCCGAGGGCACCATGCCGACGCACGGCCCGACCTTCGTGGTGTTGCTGATCGGCACGGTGCTGCTGGTCGGCGCGCTCACCTTCGTGCCGGCGCTGGCGCTCGGTCCCATCGTCGAGCACCTGATGCTCTGGGGCTCCGGGTGAGGCGCGGCAGGGCATCGTTGTTCGATCGCACGCTGCTCGGTCCGGCGCTGCGCGATGCGCTGCAGAAGCTCGATCCGCGCGTGCAGTGGCGCAATCCGGTCATGTTCGTGGTGTACGTGGGCAGCATCCTCACCACGCTGCTGTGGCTGCAGGCACTGAGCGGCGGCGGCGAGGCGCCGGCCTGGTTCATATTCAACATCGCGCTGTGGCTGTGGTTCACGGTGCTGTTCGCGAACCTCGCGGAGGCTCTCGCCGAAGGGCGCAGCAAGGCGCAGGCGGCCGCGTTGCGCGGCTTGAAGCAGACGGTGTGGGCGAAGAAGCTCGCCGATCCCGGCGCGCGCGCGCACAGCACCGCCGTGCGCGCCGAGGACTTGAGGCGCGGCGATGTCGTGCTCATCGAGGCCGGCGACTACGTGCCCGCCGACGGGGAGGTGGTCCAGGGCGCGGCCTCGGTGGATGAGAGCGCGATCACCGGCGAATCGGCGCCGGTGATCCGCGAGTCGGGCGGGGACTTCTCGGCGGTGACCGGCGGCACGCGTGTACTGTCGGACTGGATCATCGTGCGCGTCACGGTCAATCCCGGCGAGACCTTCCTCGACCGAATGATCGCCATGGTCGAGAGCGCCAAGCGGCAGAAGACCCCGAACGAGATCGCGCTCACCATATTGCTGGTGGCATTGACGCTGGTGTTCCTGTTTGCGACCGCGACGCTGCTGCCGTATTCGATCTACAGCGTGGCGGTGGCGAAGCTCGGCGAGCCGATCACGATCACCGCGCTCATCGCGCTGCTGGTGTGCCTGATTCCTACTACCATCGGCGCGCTGCTCTCGGCCATCGGGGTCGCCGGTATGAGCCGCATGCTGCAGGCGAACGTCATCGCGACCTCCGGACGTGCGGTGGAGGCGGCCGGCGATGTCGATGTGCTGCTGCTCGACAAGACCGGCACGATCACTCTCGGCAACAGGCAGGCGGCCGCCTTCATCCCGGCCGCCGGCGTCAGCGAGGAGGAGCTCGCCGATGCCGCGCAGCTTGCCTCGCTGGCCGATGAGACGCCCGAAGGCCGCAGCATCGTGGTCCTCGCCAAGCAACGCTTCCACTTGCGCGAGCGCGACCTCGCCAGCCTCGGTGCGAGCTTCGTGCATTTCTCGGCGCACACCCGCATGAGCGGGGTCGATATCGGCACACGCCAGGTGCGCAAGGGCGCGCAGGATGCGATTCGCCGCCAGGTCCAGAGGCTCGGGCAGCCATTTCCCAAGTCCGTGCAGGCCGGCGTCGATGAGGTCGCGCGCCGCGGCAGTACGCCGCTGATCGTGAGCGACGGGCCGCGCGTACTGGGTATCATCGAGCTCAAGGACATCGTCAAGGGCGGCATTCGCGAGCGCTTCGGCGAGCTGCGGCGCATGGGGATCAAGACGGTCATGATCACCGGCGACAACCCGCTTACCGCCGCAGCCATCGCCGCCGAGTCCGGCGTCGATGGCTTTCTCGCCGAGGCGACCCCGGAAGCGAAGCTCAAATTGATCCGCGAGCACCAGGCGGCCGGCAGGCTCGTGGCGATGACCGGCGATGGCACCAACGACGCCCCGGCGCTCGCCCAGGCGGATGTCGCGGTGGCGATGAATACCGGGACCCAGGCTGCCAAGGAAGCCGGCAACATGGTGGACCTGGATTCCAACCCCACCAAGCTCATCGAGGTGGTGGAGACCGGCAAGCAGATGCTCATGACCCGCGGCGCGCTCACCACCTTTTCGATCGCTAACGACCTCGCCAAGTACTTTGCGATCATCCCCGCGGCTTTCGTGACTACCTACCCGCAGCTGAATGCCCTGAATGTCATGGGCCTGGCGAGCCCCTCTTCCGCGATACTGGCGGCGGTGATCTTCAACGCGCTCATCATCGTGGCGCTGATTCCGCTCGCGCTGCAGGGGGTACGTTACCGGCCGCTCGGTGCTGCGACGCTGCTGCGGCGCAATCTGCTGATCTACGGGCTCGGCGGCATCATCGTGCCGTTCATCGGCATCAAGCTGATCGACACGCTGCTGGTGCTGACGCGCCTCGCCTGAGAGCGCTGCCGGCGAGCCCATGGACAAACCGCGCTTCTCTCCGTTCCTCGCCAGCCTGCGCCCCGCCCTGGTGCTGTTCCTGGTGCTGTCGGTGCTGACCGGATTTCTCTACCCGCTGCTGATAACCGCCTGCGCGCAGCTGCTCTTTCCACGGCAGGCGCAGGGCAGCATCCTGGTGCGCGACGGGCACGCAGTCGGCTCACGCCTCATCGGTCAGAGCTTCAGCGACCCCGGACATTTCTGGAGCCGGCCGTCGGTCACCACTCCACAGCCCTACAACGGTACGGCTTCGAACGGCTCCAGTTTCGGTCCATTGAACCCGCAGCTGATCGATGCCGTGAAGGCGCGCATCGCCGCGCTGCGCGCCGCCGATCCCGACAACCTGGCTCCGGTTCCCATCGACCTGGTGACCGCTTCCGCGAGCGGGCTCGATCCGGAGATCAGTGTCAACGCGGCCAACTACCAGGCTGCGCGCGTCGCCCGCGTGCGCGGACTCGCGCCCGAGCGGGTGCGGGCATTGATTGCCCAGCACACCGGGGGTAGGTTGGCTGGAGTTCTCGGCGAGCCGCGTGTCAACGTGCTGGAGCTCAATCTGGCACTAGATGCGCTGAAGTGAACCTGACATGGCCGATGCCCGGCCCGACCCGGACCAACTCCTCGAGCGCATCAGGCAGGACGAGGCACGCGCGCGGCGTGGCCGGCTGAAGATTTTCTTCGGCGCTTCCGCGGGCGTCGGCAAGACCTATTCCATGCTCGAAGCTGCGCGCGGCATGCAGGCGGCCGGAACGGACGTGGTAGTGGGTTACATCGAGCCGCACGGACGCATCGAGACCGAGCGGCTGCTCGAGGGCCTGCCGCGCCTGCCGCCGCTCGCGGTCAGCCACCGTGGGATCGTGCGCCACGAGTTCGACCTGGACGCAGCGCTCGCACGCCGCCCCGAGATCCTGCTGGTCGATGAGCTCGCCCACTCCAACCTCACCGGCGGCGAGCCCCCGCCGCGTCACCCCAAGCGCTGGCAGGACATCGAGGAGCTGCTCGCAGCCGGCATCAGCGTGTGGACCACGGTCAACGTGCAGCACCTCGAGAGCCTCAACGACCTGATCTTTCAGACCACCGGCGTGCGCCAACGCGAGACCCTGCCGGATCACGTGTTCGATGAGGCGGACGACATCGAGCTCATCGACCTGCCTCCGGATGACCTGATCGCGCGGCTGCGCGCGGGCAAGGTCTACGTGGGCGATCAGGTCGGCACTGCCATCGAGCGCTTCTTCCGCAAGCAGAACCTCATGGCGCTGCGCGAGATCGCGCTGCGCCGCGTCGCCGACCGCGTCGAGGCCGCCGCGCGTGCGCTGCCGGCAACCGAAGGCACCCAGGGGCGCATCGCCGGCGACCGGGTAATGGTCGCGGTGGGTCCGGATGAGCAGGCCGCGGAGCTGGTGCGTGCCGGCAAGCGCATGGCGGACGCGCTCGATGCCGAGTGGACCGTGGTGTACGTCGAGACCCCGGCGCTGCTGCGGCTTTCGGACGCGGCACGCAATCGGCGCATCGACGTGCTGCGCCTCGCCGAATCCCTGGGCGGCGAGAGCGTGACGCTCGATGGCCCCTCGGCCGCCGCAACCCTCGCCGAGTATGCGCGGGTGCGTAACGCCACTCGGCTCATCGTCGGCGCGCCGAAGCGCCGCGGGCTGAGCAGGTGGCTGCGCCCCTCGACCGCGACGGACCTGGTGCGCCGTGCACGTGGCTTCGATGTGGTGCTCATTGCACCGGGCGATCGGGGCGCCTCAGGCGATCGCGGCACCTCAGGCGATCGTGCCCGCTCGCCGACAGCAGTGCAGCCGGCGGCAGCCGCGTCGGGCCCGGGCGCCGCGCCGGGCGTGGGCGCTGGGGTCATACGCTGGGACCGGTATGTCGCGGCGGGGGCCATCAGTGCGCTCTGCACCCTGGTCGCCTTTGCGATGTACCGGCGCTTCGAGCTCTCCAACCTGGTGATGATCTATCTGCTCGGGGTGACGGTGGCCGGCTTGCGGCTCGGGCGCGGGCCCTCCGCGCTGACCGCAGTGCTGAACGTGGCCGCGTTCGATTTCTTCTTCGTGCCGCCGCGCTACTCCTTTGCCGTTTCGGACGTGCAGTACCTGGTGACCTTCGGGACCATGGTCACCATCGCGCTGGTCATCGCCAACCTGACGGCGAGCGTGCGTCAGCAGACGCGTGTCGCCGGCGCACGCGAGCGGCGCACCGCGCTGCTGTACGCGATGAGCCGCGAGCTCGCAGTCACCCGCGGCATCGACAACATGGCGCGCGTCGCGGTGCGGCACGTGGCCGAGGTATTCCAGTGCCGCGCAGTGGTGCTGCTGCCGGCAGCGAGCGGCAAGCTGCACTACCCGGGAGAGCCGCCGCTCGAGAGCTCCTTCCGCCATGCAGACCTGGCGGTGGCCCAATGGGTGGCCGGTCACGGGCGCCCGGCGGGCCTCGGTACCGATACGCTGCCTGCGGCTCCCGGGCAGTACCTGCCGCTCGGCGAGGAGGGCCGTACCGTCGGGGTGCTCGGTGTGCTGCCCAACAACGTGCGCCGGGTGCTGCTGCCCGAGCAGAGTCACCTGCTCAGCACCTTCGCCGGACAGATCGCGTTCGCGCTCGAGCGTGCGCGCCTCGCCGAGGTCGCCGAAGCCTCCAGTCTCGCCGCCGAGCGCGAGACGCTGCGCAATACGCTGCTCGCCTCCATCTCCCACGACCTGCGCACTCCGCTCGCGGTGATGGCGGCCGCCGGCAGCACACTCGCGCAGCACGGGGCGAAGCTCGATGAGGCGACGCGCGTTGCGCTCGCCAGCTCGGTGGAGACCAAGGCGCGCGAGATGTCGGAGCTGGTCTCGAACGTGCTCGATCTGGTGCGGCTCGAATCGGGCCAGGTGGCGCTGCGGCGCGACTGGCAGACGCTCGATGACCTGCTCGGCAGCGCATTGGCCGCCTGTGCCGAGCGCCTCGCCGCGCACCGGATCGAGCTGCGCCTCTCGCCGGATGTGCCGCCGGTGTGGGTGGACGCGACGCTGATCGTGCAGGTGTTGACGAACCTCTTCGACAACATCGCCAAATACACGCCCGCGGGCACGCACGTGGTCGTCTCGGCGATGACCGAGCCCGAGCGCAGCTTCGTTCGTGTCACTGTCGATGACGAGGGTCCGGGGCTCCCAGCGGGTGACCCGGCGCGGCTCTTCGAGAAGTTTCAGCGTGGCAGCGATGAGGGCGCCGTCGTCGGGGTCGGCCTGGGCCTTGCCATCTGTCAGGCGATCGTGCGTGCCCACGGAGGGGAGATCGAGGCGCACCGCCGCGAAAGCGGCGGCGCACGCTTCACCTTCACCTTGCCCGCGAGGGAAGGCGCCGTATGACCCAGGCGATGCACCTGATTCTCATCATCGAGGACGAGCCCGCGATCCGCGCGGTGCTGCGTGTGCTGCTCGAGAGCCAGGGCTATCGCGTCGCTGAGGCCGACACCGCGCTGCGCGCCGAGATCGAGGCTCGCACCCACAAACCTGATCTGCTGCTCATCGACCTCGGGCTGCCTGACGCCGATGGGCTCAAAGTCATCCGCCGCGTGCGCGCCTGGTCGCAGGTGCCGATCGTCGTGCTCTCCGCCCGCACCATGGAAGAGCAGAAGATCGCAGCGCTCGATGCCGGCGCGGACGATTATGTCACCAAGCCCTTCAGTGCACCGGAGCTGCTCGCGCGGCTGCGTGCAGCCTTGCGCCGCGACCTGCACGGCGCCTCGGCGAGTGCGGTGCTGGACTTCGCTTCGGTCCACATCGATCTGGCGCGGCGCGAGGCCCGCGGCGCGGAGGGCGAGCTCCATCTCACCCCGCTCGAGTATCGGGTGCTCGCCTGCCTCGCTCGCCACCTCGGCTCGATCGTGATGCAGCGGCAGCTGATCCGCGAGGTGTGGGGCCCCGATCGCCAGGACGATTCGCGCAGTCTGCGGGTCTGCATCAAGAATCTGCGCAGCAAGCTCGAGCCCGATCCGCGTCAGCCGCGCTACCTGATCACCGAGACCGGGCTCGGCTATCGGCTGCGCGCGGACAGCGGCTCGCCGGTCGTCGGCGAGCTCAGGTGAGCGAGACGACCAGCTTCGCCGAGTGGCTGCGCCAGTTGATGGGAATGATGAAGGAGCGCTGCCCGGGCCGCTGCGGGATCTCCGGCTTCTCGCCCGAGAGCACGCTCGGCACCGATATGACGAAATCACGGCCGAAATCGCGGCGCGCATTGCCGGAGATGGTGTTGGCCACCTCGCCCACCAGGTCACGCATGGTCTCGTGCGAGAAGTCGTTCTCCTGCATCTTCATCAGCAGCACGGTCAGCATGGCCTTCGGTGCGGTGAAATAGACGACGCCCTCGCGCTTGCCCGAGATCTTGATGACGCCGGTGTACTCGTGCACGGCCGGCGCGCCCTCCATCAGATAGGGCGAGCCGATCGAGGCCGGTTGTTGCGCGGCGACCTCGAAGAAATTCGTCGTCCCCTCGACGAATGTCTTCAGTTCCTGTTCGTACAGCATGCGCGTGGGCTTCCGTGTAGGCGTTTCAACGCATCAGCTCGGCGATCGCTTCGTTCAGCTGCCGGTCGGTGAAGGGCTTGTTGAGAAAGCCGTTGGCGCCGCGCTCCATCGCCTCCACCGCCGTGGCCTTGTCCGCGAGTGCGGAGACCACCAGGATGCGGATCGCGGGCTTCATCGCCACCAGCCGCGCGATGCACTCGATTCCATCCATGTGCGGCATGGTGATGTCCATGGTCACCACATCGGGATCGGTCCTCCTGAAGAGCTCCAGTGCCTCGACGCCGTCGGCAGCCGTGCCGACCAGCTGCAGCTCCTCGAACTGCTGCGAGCGCTCGATGCGCCGACGCATGAGGTTCGAGTCATCCACGATCATCAGCTTGAAGGATCGCTTGCCGTTGCCGTTCATTCTGCCGTTGCTCATGCGAACGCTCCCCAGCCTCAGGCAACTGCCGTGCTGAGCGAATCGGTGGCCGGCAGCACGATCTTGAAGCGCGTGAACTTGCCCGGATGCGTGCTGACGCCGATCTTGCCGCCGAGGGCATAGACGCTACGCGCCACCACGTCCATGCCGACGCCACGACCGGCATCCATGGTGATGTCCTCCTGCGTGGAGAAGCCGGGCCGGAAGATGAGCGCCATGGCGGCGCGCGTATCCATGAGCTCCGCGTCCTCCTCGGTGATCAGCTGCCGCCGCACGGCCGCCGCCTTCAATGCCTCCGGCGCGATACCGGCGCCATCGTCCTCGAACAGCAGCTCATAGCCCTCTGCGGTGCGGCGGAAGTCGACCTGCACGTTGCCGGTATCCTTCTTCGCCTGCGCGCGGCGTACCTCGGGCGGCTCGATGCCATGCACGGCCGCATTGCGCAGCATCTGGATCAGGCAGTCCTTGATGGTCGCGGTATAAGGCGCCGGCACCTCGGCGAGCCCGTTGAGCGTCAGCCGGAAGCGCTTGGCATGGTCCTGTGCCAGGCGCTCGGCCATCGACTGCAGCGCCGGGGAAAGCTCTTCCACACGCCGTGCGGGCCGCTCCTGGTTGGCAGATCTCGCCGGGGGTGCGGCGGCCGCAGGCGCGGTGAGCGCGGCTGCGGGTGCCGGCGGCGCAGCAGGCGCGGCAGGTGCGGGCGCCATGGCCGTGATCGGGGCCGGAGCGAGTGGCGCATGTGCTGACGCTGCGAAGTCGGCCGCTGCGGTCGCCGCGCTGCCTGCGGATGTGTCCTTCAGGGCCGTCACCCGCGCCGCCATCTCCCGCACGTTGCGCAGGTGAGCGAGCAGCTCATCGAGCTTCAGCACCATCGGCAGAAAGTCGTTGCCCGAGAGCTCAGGCTTCTTCTTGCAGTCGCCCACCATATCTTCGAGGGTGTGCACGCGCATCGCCACGCTCTTCAAGTTGAGCGCCGAGGCTTCGCCCTTGATGGTGTGCATCTCGCGGAACAAGCCCGCGAGCTTCTTGCGGAACTCCGCGTCGGTGCGCGCCGGTTCCTTGAGGATGGTGTTGACGAGTTTCAGTCCGGTCTCGGCGGTGTCCAGGAACGACACCAGCTGCAGCGGGTCGACATGCATCAGACCTACCATCATGTCGAGCTGCGCGTTGGCGTTCTCCTGCGAGTCGTGCAGCTCGCGGGCCAGCAACACGCTCGAGGTGATATCGCCGACCGAGCACAACACGTGCTTGATGCCCTCCGGTCCCATCACGCGGTGGAAGTCGAACTGCAGATAACGGGTCTCCTTGCCGCCGTGTCCGTTGTCCGTGGTGATCTCGAGCTGGCCGAGCGGGTTGATGCTCTTCATCAGGTTCTCGTGGGCGCGGTCACCCCACAGGAGCTTGATGTACTTCATGGCGGTCGCGAGCGTCGACTGCGGCACCAGGTCCTCGAGCAACTCCTCGAAGGTGAGCCCGGCGAAGTCGTTGCGGCCGAACATGCGGGTCAGCGCTTCCGACCATACCGAGCCGATGCGATAGTGCGCATCGAGCAGGAAGAAGCCCTCGCGCACCGTCTTGAGAATGTCGCGGGTCTGCTCCTGGGCCTCGCGCGCGGCGCGCTCGTGCCGCGCGCGCGACAGCTGAAAGTAGGCGGCCACCACCGCCAGCACCAGCGCGGCGAACACGCCACCCATGAGCAGCGAGCGCAGCCGGGTGGCGCCCGCGGAGGAGGTACGCTCGAGGCTGGTGGCGAGATTGGCGAGCTGTGTCTGCAGCGGTCGCGCATTCTCGCTGGCGAACAGCTGGGCGCGCTTGACCTCCGCATAGTGCTCGCGCCCCTCGCGCGAGAGCGAGCTGCCCGCGTTGTCGGAATCGACATACGGCTGGCCGCCAAAGGACACCACTGGCTCGAGCACCGGAGCATACTGATGCCACAGCAGCAGCGCGTGGCCGAGCTGCGGGGAGTCGGCATCCACCGAGCCGCTCAGCACGCGCAGCTCCTGGTCGAAGCGTTTCACTGTTGCCTGCAGATCGGCCAGCGCCTGTCCGGAGTAGGCGCGGACCTCGAGCCGGTCGCGCAGCGCGTTGAGTTGGTGCGAGATCTCCTCGGGATAGGTTTGCAGGGTGCTCGCGGTCTGCAGCGCGATGATGTTGGCGCGCATGTGCGTCGCGAGCCTGAACCCCCAGATCAGCGCCAGGCCCATGACGAGCATGAGCGCGGTACCGATACTGGCGGTGAAGAGTTGGCGGCGGCGTTCGGTACCTGCAAGGCTCATCTGTGACTCTCTCCGTTATTTGGGCAGCTCGAAGCGCACCCGGGTCCGCACACCCGGCACGTCGACCGCCGAGCCGTCCACGACCATCGGCGCATAACGCCAGCGCTTCACCGCGTTCACCGCGGCCTGATCGAACACCCCAGGGGGCGTCGCCTCGACGACGTGGATGTCGCGCGGCTCACCGCGCGTGTCGACGCTGTACTCGAGGGTGACGCTGCCGGCGATGTGCTGCGCCATCGCAGCGGCGGGATAATCCGGTGGCGGGGAACGCAGCCGCTTGAGGTTGGCGATGAGGGTCGCCGCATCCGGGCCGGCGCCTTTATTTTTGGGCGCCTGCTGCAGCTGCTGTACGGCCGCGACGTCCTTGGGATCTGCACCCCAGCGGCGCGCCTGGGCGAGATCGGCGTCGGCCGGCTTGCCTGCGAGCACCGCGCTGCGCGCACGCTCGAGCAGCTTGCCGGCGAGCTCGCGGCTCGCGTCGGCGAGTGCGCTGCTGCCCGCGTCGAGCGCCTGCAGTTGCGTGAGGTACCAGGCGGCGCTGTCCTGCGGTGGGTCGGTCAGACGCCCATCGCGCAGCCGCTCGCGCGCGAGCTGAGCCATGCGCTCGTTCTCGGCCTGCGAGGCTTTCTGGCGCAAACCGCCCATCTCGCGCTGGAACGCCGCGGCCTCGGCGGGTTTCAGTCCGACGGCGCGCGCTTCATTGAGCCAGCGCTCCTGTTCCACCGGGTTGCGCGCCGCGGCTGCATCGCGCGCCTTGCGCAGATCTGCGGCGATCAGCACGTGCGCCGCGCGCTGCGCGCTGGCGTTGGTCGGGGCTGTCGCCTGCAATTGCAGCAGATAGGACTTGGCGCTGTCGTCCGAGCCTGTGAGGTTGCCTTCGCGTATGCGGTCCTCCACCAGCCCCGCGAGCCGCTGGACCTTCGAGTCCTCCTGCCGGCGGGCGATGTCCGCGCGCCAGCGGGCGATCTGCTCCGCCGGTATGGAGGTCGACTGCTGAGCCTGGCGCACGTACTGCGCCGCACGCTCCAGGTTGCCGTCGTTGAGGGCCCGCCCGATCTGCGCCGCATACAGGCGCTGCTCGAAAGCGCCGATCCGGGCGTCGCCCGGCGCGGCCGCCTTGAAGTTCGCGAGCGTCTGCGCGGCCTCTTCCAGACGAGCGCCGCTCATGGCCTCATCGAAGCGACCTGCCAGAACCACCGCAACGCGCTGCAGCCCGTCACGCGCCTCGCCGCTGCCCGGATCCGCAGCGACGGCCGAGCGGTAAAAGACGAGAGCGTTGTCGCCGGCCGGTTCGGTAAAGCGCCGCTCATGCATCGCAAGCCGCGCCTTCTCCAGCAGCTCGTCCACCTTGCCGTGCAGGATCGCGGTGTCGGCCACCGGAGCCGGAGCCGCAGCGGAGCTGTCTTCGGCAGGCACCGGCGCGCTCGCGGGCGCTGCCGGGCTCGGCGGCGCCGTTGCGACCTTCGGCGCGGCAGTATCCGCAGGTCGCGTACCGCCACTGAAGTACCAGAAGCCGGCGCCGGCGAGTGCAAGCGCGGTCGCAGCAGCGATGCCGAGCATGGCGAGGCGGGGTGGAGCGCCCCGGGGCACGTCCTCGATCGCAGGCGCGGTCTGCGGCTGGAAGTTGTCTACGCTGAGCTCCGAACGCAACGCGGTGAGCGGGCTCGCCGCGGGCGCATCGGCCTTGCGTTTGGCGACGGCCTCCGCCAGAGCGCCCTCGAGCACGGCCTGGGTCTTGCGCGGGTCGATCGGTAACGGCAGCACGGCGAACACCTTGCTGCCCTTCAAAGCTGCGCCGAGGTCCTTCTCTGCCGCGCCCTCGGCGAACACGAGCACCACGGCGCGCGGTACGGCGGCATGGGCGGCATCGACTGCCGCGCGCACCTCGGGGACCTCGCGCGCATCGACCACCAGCACCTGGCCACGCTTGCCGGAACTAATGGCTTCGAGCGCCGCTGCCACCGAATCGACCGGACGCACCGCCGCCTGTCCGGACAGCATGCCGCCCAACTCGAGGAGCAGATCGTCGCGCGTGGTGATCGCCGTGATGTCGGCGGCCGGCTGCGCCGCCGTTGGCAGGCTCGGACCGCCGGACGTTGCGCTTTGACTGCGGGAAGCGGAGCTTGCACTGGCCACGTGGCTCATCTCCAACTGGGACGTTCGCGCGCTCGAGGCGACCTCGCCCCGTGCGGCGGCAACCGCCCCGGAAAAGCCCTTGACGACGGGCGGAAAGCCTCGCGGTTGCAGCATATGTAGCCTCTGCCGCAACACAGTGCGTCAGTTCACAATAACGAGAGCTTGCGTCGGGGCGCCGCGACGGCACATCATCAAATCTGGAAGCACTGCTCGCTTTGCGCGCCCGGACGGCGGCCACGCGCGTGCCAGGCTTCGATGGCTGAGCGGTGGGATACGCCGAGCGCGGTCGTGCACATGGAGAGGGCAAGGACTGCCCCGTGCGACCCCGCAAGGGCGCGCTCTGCACCAGCGCGGTGCGCCTACCGCACTTTGCAATCAGTCACTTAAGCTATTACGCGACGGCCGAAGGATGACCTGTCACGCTCGCACTGCTGGCGCAGCGGCAGCTTCGAGTGAACAATGGCGGCCTGTGACCGTCTTAACGTAATAGGTGCATCAGGATCGGATGCCCGTCACTTATTGCATCTGGCGT
>JAFAVO010000236.1 GCA_019242385.1 Gammaproteobacteria bacterium
CTGTTGCTCGCCAACTGGTTCACCTTCTACCTGGGGGCCTTCTACGAACGCGGCCAGGCGGATCTCGATTCGTTCTTTGCGTTTCTCCCCTGGCTGTACCTGTTCCTGATCCCGGCGCTCTTGATGAAGCTATTGGCCGAGGAGCGCAATTCCGGCAGCATCGAGCTGCTGATGACCCAGCCGGTGACGCTGCGCGAGGCGGTGCTCGGCAAGTTCTTCGCCGCGTGGATCTTCACTGCCTTCGCGCTGGCGCTGACCTTTCCGCTGTGGATCACCGTCAATTTCCTCGGCCAGCCCGACAACGGCGCGATCATCGCCGCCTATCTCGGCAGTCTCATGCTCGGTGGCGGGTTCCTCGCCATCGGCTCGTGCATGTCCGCGCTCACGCGCAGCCAGGTCATCGCCTTCATTCTCGCGGTGTTCGCCTGCCTGCTGCTGCTGCTCGCCGGTTTTCCGGGCGTGCTCGACGTGTTCCGCGGCTGGGCGCCGCAGGCGCTCGTCGATGCGATCGCCTCGCTCTCCTTTCTCACCCACTTCGACTCCATCAGGAAAGGCGTGATCGACGTCCGCGATCTGCTGTACTTCGCGATGCTGATCAGCCTGTTCCTGCTCGCAACCTCCATCGTCCTCGAACTGCGTAAGGCGGATTAGGCCGGAGCTCCAGCTACCTCATGAACAAGCGCTCGACACTCGGCGGCGGCACGCTCCTCGCGCTCGCGCTGCTCTTCATCGGCCTCACCGTGCTCTTCAACTACGCGTTGCGCGGCTGGCGGCTCGACCTCACGCAGAACCGCCTGTACACCACCGCGCCGGGGACCGACCGGGTACTCGCCAGCATCAAGGAGCCGATCAACCTCTACTTCTTCTTCTCCGCCAAGACCGCCGCCGGCATACCCGACCTCAACACCTATGGGGTGCGCGTGCGCGAGTTCCTGCAGGAGCTGGTGGCCCGCTCCAACGGCAAGCTGCACCTGCACGTCATCGACCCGCAGCCCTTCTCCGAGGAGGAGGACCGCGCCGCCGAGCTCGGGGTGCGCGGCGTGCCGGTCGGTGGCGCGGGCGGACAGTTCTACTTCGGGCTCGCCGGCACCAACGCCACCGATGGCCGTGCGGCGATCGAGTTCTTCGATCCGAAGAAGGAGCAGTTCCTCGAGTACGACGTGGTGAAGCTCGTCTACCAGCTGGCCAATCCGAAAAAGCCCGTGGTCGCCTGGCTGTCGACGCTGCCGATGAGTGGCAGCTTCGACCCGCGCAGCGGCCAGCCGCGCGAGCCGTGGATGATCTACAGCGACGCGCAGCAGCTCTTCGAGGTGCGGCCGCTCGATCAGAACGCGACCCACATCGACCCGGACGTGAACGTACTGGTCCTGGTGCACCCCAAGCAGCTCTCCCCGGCGACGCAATTCGCGATCGACCAGTACGCGCTGCGCGGCGGTCACATCCTCCTGTTCGTCGACCCGCTCGCCGAGTCCGACAGCTCGGGCGCCGAGATGGGCAACCCCATGGCCGCCATGAGTGCCGACAAGTCCTCGCACCTGACAGAGCTTCTCACCGCCTGGGGTGTGAAGTTCAACCCCGAGGAGGTGGTCGCGGACCGCGGGCACGCGCTCTCGGTCACGCTGCGCCAGGGAGAGCAGCCGGTCGAGCACCTGGGCATTCTCGGGCTCGACAAGCGCAGCTTCGCCAGCGCCGATGTGATCACCGCCGGGCTCTCGAACGTCAACGTCGCGACCGCCGGCTACCTCGAGCCACTCACCGGCGCGCAGGCCTGTCAGCCGGTGAAGGGCGCCGGTCCCTGCTTCGAGCCGCTGCTGAAATCGGGCACCGATGCGGCAGCGCTCCCGGTCGCGCGCTTCCGCATGCTGTTCGACCCCGCGACGCTCCTCGATGGCTTCAAGCCCACGGGCCGCTCGTACGTAATCGGTGCACGCGTGAGCGGCAACGTCCACAGCGCCTTCCCCAACGGGCCGCCCGCAGGCGTGACGTTGCCCGCCGGTCAGACCGCGCTCAAGCAATCGGTGAAGCCGCTGAACCTCGTGGTGTTCGCCGACACCGACATGCTCTCGGATTTCATGTGGGTGCACGAGCAGAACTTTTTCGGCCAGCGCATGGCGCAGGCCTGGGCGGGTAACGGTGATCTGGTCGAGAACGCGCTCGACAATCTCGCCGGCAGCGCCGATCTGATCAGTGTGCGCGGCCGCGCGACCTTCCAGCGGCCCTTCGACCGGGTCGAGCGTCTGCGGCGTTCGGCCGATGAGCGGCTGCATGCCAAGGAGCAGGAGCTCGAGGCACAGCTGCGCGACACCGAGACCAAGCTGACCGCGCTGCAGTCCAAGAAGGACAGCGGCTCCTCGCTCATTCTCACGCCCGAGCAGGAGCAGGAGATCGAGCACTTCCAGACCGAGAAGCTGCGCATCCGCAAGGAGCTGCGCGCGGTGCGCGCCGGGCTCCACGAGGACATCGAGCGGCTCGGCACGACGCTCAAGATCATCAATATCGTGCTCGTGCCGCTGCTGTTCGCGATCGTAGCGCTGGCCGTGTGGCTGTGGCGTCGCCAGCGCCGGCGCAGCGCACCCGCGGGCGCGGGGGCGGTGGCCGCAGAGGCCCATCCATGACCCCGCGTCGTGTCGGCTGGCTGCTGGCAGCCGGGCTCGCGGTGATCGTCTTCGCCATCTGGCTCTCCTCGCGCCGCCACCTCGACCGCGACATGACAGTGGGCGCTCTGGTGCTGCCGGGGCTCGAGCACAACGTCAACACGGTCACCAGGATCACCCTGCGCAAGGGCGATGGCACGCAGGCCACGCTGCAGAAGGACCAGGACGCCTGGCGCGTCGCGGAGCGCGGCTGGCCCGCAGACGTGAGCAAGGTGCGCAAGCTCCTGCTCGATCTTGGCGCGCTGAACATCGTCGAGGAGAAGACGCGACTCCCGGCCAACTACCCGCAGCTCGGTGTCGAGGATGTCAGCTCACCCAAGGCGACCGGCACCCTGGTCGATGTCGCTTCGCCTGCGCGCACCTGGGTCGTCATCATCGGCAAGGCCTCGGGCGGCAAGTCGGGTTACGTCCGCGTCGCTGGGGCGCCCCAGTCGCTGCTCGCCGCGCCGCTCGTCACCGTGGACTCCGACCCGAAGGGCTGGCTCGAGCGCACGCTGCTCGATGTCCCGGTGGCGCGCATCCGCGAAGTCCAGGAGCATCCGCCACAGGGGCCCGCCTTCAGCGCCGCGCGCGACAAGAAGGAGCAGAACGATTTCACGGTGAGCCCGCTGCCGAAGGGCCGCGAGCTGACGAGCGCCGCGGCCGCTGAGCCGATCACCACGGCGCTCGCTTCGCTGAATCTCGATGACGCGCGCAAGGTGGACCCGAAGGCGGACCCCGCTGCGGCACACGCGCTCTACAAGACCTTCGATGGGCTCGAGGTGGAAGTCTCCGGCCACAAGGACGGGACGCGCTCGCTGGTCGCCATCAACGCGCGCTCCACCGGCAAGGACACCGCCGCCGAGGCCGAGCACATCAATGCGCGGCTCTCGGGCTGGGAGTTCGAGGTGCCGGAGTACAAGTACAACGCGCTCTTCTCACCGCTCGAGGATCTGCTGAAGAAGCCACCGCAGCCGGAAAAGAAGGCGGCGGCCTCGAAGCC
>JAFAVO010000055.1 GCA_019242385.1 Gammaproteobacteria bacterium
CGCACTGCGTCTGGCACCGCCATCGCAGGAGGCCGTGGCCGGCCAGGACAACTCCGCGCTGGCAATCAAGGCGCCGGCGACCGCTGCAGCCGGCAGCGCGGTGGCGATTCCAAAGAACGGCACCGAGCTCTTCGAGCAGACCTGCAGCGCCTGCCACGGGCAGGGCATCGGCGGCGCACCGCGCGCCGGAGACAAGGCAGCCTGGGGGCCGAGAATTGCCAAAGGAAAGTCGGTGCTCTACCAGCATGCCCTCGAGGGCTTCACCGGTACTGCCGGAGTGATGCCCGCCAAGGGGGGCCGCACGGACGTGCCGGACGATCTGGTCAAGCAAGCTGTCGATCACATGATGCAGATGGCGCAGTAGTCATCGGGCGCTCGACGCTGCGCAACATCAATGCCTCGCTGATGTGTGCGGCCGTGATGGAGGGCGCCGCGGCCAGGTCGGCGATGGTGCGCGCCACCCTGAGCGTGCGCTGGCGCGCCCGGCCGGAGAGCGCAAAGCGCTCCATCGCATCCGCAAGCACCCGTTGGCCCTTTTCGTCCGTCCGGCACCAGCGCTGGAGATCCGCATCCGGTAGCCAGGCATTCGAGGTGCCCTGACGGGCGAGCTGCAGGGCGCGCGCGCGAGCCACGCGCGCCGCCGCGGCAGCCGTCGACTCCCGGATCTCGCTCTCTGCCGCAGTGAAGTCAGCCGGCGACAGCCGCGGGACTTCCACCTGCATGTCGAGCCGATCGAGCAGCGGCGCGGAGATGCGGCCGCGATAGGCGCGGATCTGCCCCGGCGTGCAGCGGCATTCCGCCGCGGCATCTCCGTTGCGTCCGCAGGGACAGGGATTCATGGCCGCGACCAGCTGGAACATCGCGGGGTAGCGGTTCTGCAGCGCCGCGCGCGAGACGGCGACGCTGGCGCTCTCGAGCGGCTCGCGCAATGCCTCGAGCACCGAGCGCGCGAACTCCGGCAGCTCATCGAGAAACAGTACTCCGTGGTGCGCGAGACTCACCTCTCCGGGGCGGGCGCGGATACCACCGCCGACGAGCGCGGCCACCGAGCTCGTGTGATGCGGCGCGCGAAATGGCCGCTGTCCGTACTGCTCCGCGGTAAACCCGCCGGCGCTCACCGCGGCGATGGCGGCGATCTCCAGCGCTTCGGCCTCGGTCACCGGCGGTAGCAGCCCCGGAAGACGCTGCGCGAGCATCGTCTTGCCCGAGCCCGGCGGACCGACGAGCAGCATGCTGTGCGATCCTGCTGCGGCGATGAGGAGGGCGCGCTTCGCCTGCCATTGCCCCACGACGTCGGCGAGGTCGAGCGCGGCCCGCTCGCGTGCTCGGCGCGCGCGATCCACCGTGAGCCCGACGGCGCTCGCCAGGCGCTGCGCGCCGCTCAGATGTGCGCACACCTCGAGCAAATGACCGGCGGCACGCACGCGCTCCGGCGCCGCTGCGCTCACTTCGGCCGCGTTGCCGAGCGGCACGATCAGCTCCCTGGCATGCCCGCGTGCGTGCACGGCAGCCAGCAGCAGTCCGCGTACGGGCTTGAGCTCCCCGGTCAGTCCGAGCTCGCCATAGAACTCGCGCGCATCGCCCGTCTCGGCAGCCCGCAGCTGTCCGGAGGCGAGCAGTATGCCGAGCGCGATCGGCAGGTCGAACCGACCACCCTGCTTGGGCAGCTCCGCCGGAGCGAGGCTCACCGTGATGCGCCCGGCAGGAAAGGTGAACCCGGAGTTCGTGAGCGCGGCGCGCACACGCTCCTTGCTTTCCTTGATGACGGTCGCCGGAAGGCCGACGATGCAGAAGGTCGGCAGCCCGCTCGCCAGGCTGACTTCGACCTGGACGAGAGGAGCGTGCAGGCCGAGCTCCGCGCGGCAGGCGACCCTGGCGACGGCCACGGCGCCTACACGATCGGCGCGGCTCCGCTTCCCGGACCTTTCGGCAACAGGCCGCCCGAGGTGCCCTCGAGCGCGGCCAGGCGCGCCTCGAGCGCTTCGAGCTGCGCGCGGGTGCGCTCGAGGACGCGTGCCTGAGCGTCGAACTCGTCGCGGTTCACCAGATCGAGCTTGCTGAGCCGCTCGCGCAGGATGGCGCGGAAGTTGGTTTCCAGGTCGGCCTGCAGGGTCCGCACCGCGGGCGGCACCCGCTCGATCAGCCGCCGTGCGAGCTCATCAATCCGAAATGCATCCATAGAGCGACCCTCGGTCGGTTTCTGCCCCGATTCGGGGCAGGGTTACTGGCGACGGCTCCAACATGGTGCAGCACCTGCCGGAGGCCAGATGCAAGTGATGGAAACGTCGAGCCTTAATCCATGGCATGGAATCTGCACCCTTTCCGCGCGCTCGCCAGCTTAACAAGGCGGTGGTAGTGCGTGCAGCCGGTGTTCATGGCGTAAATCACGGGAAACAGCTCATGCCCATCCTTGCCGCTCCGCTCCGGCACCCGGCCCGCATGACGGCCGCGCTCGCCGCGCTGGCTGCGCTCGCGACGCTCGCGCCGGTCGTGAGCTTCGCCGCCGAGGCGCCGCTGCCCAACAAGGGGGACACGGCCTGGATGCTCACCTCCACGGCACTCGTGCTGTTGATGTCCGTGCCTGCGCTCGCGCTGTTCTACGGTGGACTGGTGCGCAGCAAGAACATGCTGTCGGTGCTCATGCAGGTGTTCGTCGGCTTCTCCCTCATCACGGTGCTCTGGTGCGTCTATGGTTACTCGCTCGCCTTCACCGAGCACAACGCCATCATCGGCGGGCTGAGCCGCGTGTTTCTGAGCGGCATCTTCGACGCCAGGACCGGCACCTTCGCGTTCGCCTCCACCTTCAGCAAGCACACCCCGATGTACGAGGTGGTGTATGTGGCCTTCCAGGCGACCTTCGCCGCCATCACCTGCTGCCTGATCCTCGGCTCGCTGGTGGAGCGCATCCGCTTCTCCGCGGTGCTGCTATTCCTGGTCATCTGGTTCACTTTCAGCTACTGCCCGATCGCGCACATGGTGTGGTACTGGGCGGGTCCGGATGCGTATAGCGCTGCCGACAAGGTGGAAGCCGCGAACGCCTCGGCCGGCCTCATCTGGCAGTGGGGTGCGCTCGATTTCGCCGGCGGCACCGTGGTGCACATCAACGCCGGCGTCGCGGGTCTCGTCGGCGCGTTCGTGCTCGGCAAACGCGTCGGTCTCGGCCGCGAGCCGATGGCGCCGCACAGTCTGACCATGACCATGATCGGCGCCTCGCTCCTATGGTTTGGCTGGTTCGGCTTCAACGCGGGATCGGCGCTCGAAGCCAATGGCTCCGCCGCGCTCGCCTTCATGAACACCTACCTCGCGACGGCCTGCGCGGTGCTGTCGTGGATGTTCGCGGAGTGGGTGCTCAAAGGTAAGCCCTCCATGCTGGGAGCCGCTTCCGGTGCGGTGGCGGGACTCGTCGCCATCACACCGGCCGCGGGCAACGTCGGCATCCCCGGTGCCTTCGTGATCGGACTCGCTGTGGGCGGGGTGTGCCTGTGGGGCGTAACCGGTTTGAAGCGCCTCATCCGCGCCGATGACTCCCTCGATGTGTTCGGGATACACGCGGTCGGGGGTACTTTCGGCGCGCTCATGACCGGTATTTTCAATTCACCCGCGCTCGGCGGACCGGGCTCGACGGTCGACTGGGTCCAGGGAACCATGGGCTATCCCGGTATCTGGAGGCAGTTTCTCGCCCAGTTCCAGGCGGTGTGCCTGGTGGTGGTCTGGACCGCGGCGGTCGCGTTCGTCGCCTTCCTGGTGGTGAAGCTCCTCGTCGGCCTGCGGGTCCCCGAGGATGAGGAGCGCGAAGGGCTCGATATCAGCTCCCATGGCGAGCGCGCCTACGATCTATGAGCTATGGTGTGAGCCCCGCCAGAGGCGGCGACGGACGAGTGTGACGCAGTTCAAGGGTTACCCGGGCCGGAGCGGCCATACTGGCACGCCGGAGGCAACTCATGCTGCGACGCCTGCTCGTTAGCGCCCTCATTCTCGCCGGTGCGTTCACCATGGCCCGGGCGGATGTCTATCGCTGGGTCGATGATCGTGGCCAGCCGCACTACAGCGACCAGTGGATGCCGGGGTCCGAAGTCATCAAGACCAGCAAGGCGCACCCGGCGGGTGCGGACGGCGCCGCCCGCACCGCGGACCAGCGCAGTCTCACTGCCTCCAATAATCGCGTAGCTGCGAAGCTCGGTGACGAGGACAACGCCCGCGCGGTCCAGCAGGACGTGGCCAGCCGCCATGCGGTGCTGTGCAAGCAATCCCGCGATAACTACATGAAGGCGATCACCTCGCGGCGTGTCTACAAGGAAGGTACCGACGGAGCCCGCGACTATCTGAGCGACGCGGACGCCGATGCCTACCGTGAGCAGCTGCGCAAGCAGGTGCAGGAGTACTGCGGCAGCGTGCCGCAGTTCGACCCCAATGCGCCCATCGCGCAACCGCAGCCGGTCGAACCGAAGCCGATACCCGAGCCGAAGGTCAATCCGGCGGCTGCGACCTCGCGGTAACTCGCTTCCGATCTCGCCGCCGCCCCGCTTTCCGGTGGGCGGCAGGCGGAACCCGAAAGTCCTATAGTGGGGCCCGCACCCGTTCGGCCGTCCAAGGATCGACATCATGCGCACAGGTTTCGTCGGGCTCGGCGCCATGGGCATGCACATGGCGCGCAATCTCCAGCGCGCGGGGCTGCTGGCTGCGGTGTGGAATCGCACCGCCGCCAAAGCACAGGCGCTCGCGGCGGAACTCAAGGTCGACGCTCCGGCAACTTTGCCCGAGATCGCCGCGCGATGTGATGCGGTGGTCTCGTGTGTCTCGGCGGATGCGGACGTGCTCGAGGTGACGCGCGGGCTGCTGCCGGCGCTTCGGCAGGGCGCGATCATGCTCGACTGCTCCACAGTCAGCGCCGAGACGGCCCGGCAGGCGGCGCAGCTGAGCGCCGGGCGCGGGGCGGAGTTTCTCGACTGCCCGGTGAGCGGTGGAGTCGAGGGTGCGCGCGATGCAACGCTCGCCATCATGGTCGGCGGAGCGCCCGAGGCCTTCGAGCGCGCCCAACCCATCCTCAAGGCGCTCGGCCGTACCATTGCCCACTTCGGACCGGTAGGCGCAGGTCAGGCCGCCAAGGCGACCAACCAGATCATGTGCGCCGGCATCATCGAGGCGGTCGCGGAAGCCATGGCTTTCGCGCGCGCCGAGGGTCTGCCGCTCGACAAGCTCATCGACACCCTCGGCAAGGGTGCCGGCTCGAGCTGGTACTTCGTGCACCGGGCACCCAACATGGCGCGGGGCAGCTATCCGGCCGGTTTTCGCGTGCGGCTGCACGCCAAGGATCTCGGCATCTGCCACGATATGGCGAACCGCTTCGGTGTCGAGCTGCCGGTGGTGGAGCGCATGCGCCGGGAGTATGCCGAGCTGGAGGCGCGCGGCTACGGCGATGAGGATATCTCCGCCACGTTCCGCCTGAAGGAGGAGCTCTTCGAGCGCACCAACATCATGCGCGCACCCAACCGCGGCAACGCATGAAGACCGGCGCGGGTCGGAGCGGCGCTCTCTACCTGCCGGATTTCTGCACCTCGCGTGCGACGCTCGCCACGGTGCTGATCGTCGAGTTGACGGCGCTCGTCCTGACACTGGCGCGCCAGAGCGGGACCATCGACTTTCTCACGGATCTGGCGCGCACCTCCATGTTCCTGCTGTGGATCGGGCTCGCCGGGTCGGCGCTGCTGTGCGCGCTACGGCCCTGGCTCGCGCGCATGACCGTGCCGGCGGGCTCCGCCGCGGTGCTCGCGCTCATCGCGACGGTGATCGCCGCGGTGTCGGTGTGCGCTTATCTCTTCGGGCGCTCGGCGCTGGTCGTCGAGTCGGGGGGCGCGGGGCTGTTCCCTCCCCGGCCGGGGATCTTCGTACTGCGCAACGTCAGTATCGGGCTGATCGTCACCGGGCTCGCGCTGCGCTATTTCTATGTCGCACACGAATGGCGGCAGAACGTCGAGCTGCGCGCGGCTGCGCGCGTGCATGCCCTGCAGGCGCGTATCCGGCCGCATTTTCTCTTCAACAGCATGAACACCATTGCCGCGCTCACGCGCAGCAATCCCGCACGCGCAGAAGCTGCGGTGCAGGACCTCGCGGACCTGTTCCGCGCCACTCTGGCCGATAAGGGCGACACCATCACGCTCGCCGAGGAGCTGGAAGTGGCGCGCACCTATCAGCGTATGGAGCAGCTGCGTCTGGGCGCGCGGCTGCAGGTGGACTGGAAGATCGAAGCACTGCCGCCCAACGCGCTCGTGCCCGGGCTCATGATCCAGCCGCTGCTCGAGAACGCGATCTATCACGGTATCGAGCCGCGGCCCGAAGGGGGCACCGTCACCATCACCGGTGAGGTGTCGGGCGACCTGGTCACCATCGTCGTGCGTAACCCGCTCGATCCACTGCCAGGGCAGCGCGAAGGCAACCGCCTGGCGCTCGCCAACATCCGCGAGCGCCTCGGGCTCCTCTACGGTGAGCGCGCGCTCATGAAATCCGGGCGCTTCGATGCGGAATACATCGTGACACTGCGCTTCCCGCTCATCGAGCGGCCGCTCGCGAAGGCGGCACGGCGCGCGGCGGTAGCGCGCGCCTGAGCTGTCATGGCGGAGCCGGCCCTCAGGCTGAAGGTGCTCATCGTCGATGACGAGCCGCCGGCGCGCGAGCGCCTGCGCGCGCTGCTGGGTGAG
>JAFAVO010000162.1 GCA_019242385.1 Gammaproteobacteria bacterium
GCTGCCCTGGTGTTCTGCGCCGTTATCTCGTGCGTAACCTCCGCGGTATGCGCCGCTGAGAACATGCGGGCAGTGGTGTTCTCCCACGGCCAGTTCCAGATTCAGTCCGTCCCCAAGCCGGACCCACAAGCTAACCAGGTGCGGATCAAGGTTCACGCCGCTGCAGTGAATCCGGTGGACTGGAAACAGGCCGCGCATGCCGCACCCGGCCCGCGGCTCATCCCCGGCAGGGATGTCTCGGGTGTCATCGACGCAGTGGGTGATGCGTCCAGGCCGTGGAAGGTCGGGCAGCAGGTGATGGGAGTTGCAACAGGCGGCTCGTATGCGGAGTACGCGCTCGCTTCCACGAGCGCGGTGGCGCTGAAGCCGCGGCGACTCTCCTTCGCAGAAGCCGCTGGGGTCCCCGTAGCCGGAGAGACCGCCTGGCGCGCGCTAGTGACCATCGCCAACGTACAGCCCGGCCAGCGTGTGTTGATCCAGGGTGGCGCAGGAGGGGTCGGCTCCGCCGCGGTGCAGATTGCCAAGTTGCGCGGCGCCCATGTCATCGCCACGGCATCGCCGAGTCACAACGAGCTGCTGCGCTCCCTGGGTGCCGATGAAATCCTGGACTACCACAGGGTACGGATCGAGGAGGCGCTGAAGGACGTCGACGTCGTATTCAACACGGTGAACGCGGAAACGGGGGCGCGCTCCATTGCGGTGCTGAAGCCCGGCGGCATCCTGGTGTCCGTGGGCGGTGCGGCACCGACCGAACAGTGTGCAGCGGCCAAAGTCCACTGCGCAGCCACGGGACCTGCGACTGGCGAATCGCTCGGGACGCTGAGTGAGCTCGCCGAGCAGGGGAAGTTCCGCGTCCATATCGATCGGGTATTTCCGCTTGCCGAGGCGGCAAAGGCTCTGGATTTGAACCGCCAGGGACATACCGGCGGCAAGATTATCATCCAGGTCATTCCCTGACTGCTATAGGTCCGCTGCCAGCGTCAAGGTGTAGTTTCTCGGCAGCTGCGGAACGACCAGGTACGAATAGGCAGAGGAAAAGGTGAGTCCGGCGGCGTTGGTGATATTACCGACATCGAGCCGTGCGGAGCAGGCACGGCCACCGAGCCTGGACAGATAACGCAGCCCGAGGTTCAGGGTATTGAGCGGCGGCAACCGGTATTGATCATCGGTGGTCTCGACTCGCGCTGAGAGCGAAGTCCATTGCAGCGAGAGTCCCCAGCCGCGCCAGCCGGGCGGTGCGTAATCGAGGTTGATGTTGATCGTGCGCGGCACCGGACCGATGGGCACGCTGCCGTTTCCGCCCAACTCTGCTACCTGTCGCTGAACCTGTGGACGGAGCCACACCGCACCCGCCACGATCGTGAGTCCCCCGCCGCCGGTGAAGGTGGCGGAGCTCTCGATGCCTTGACTGGTGATATCGCCGATCCGCGTGTACTGGTCGGCAGTATCCAGACTGAAGTAGCTCTTGTGTATCTTGAACACCCCGCCAAGCAGTTGGAGGTAGGGGGCGAAAACGAGGCGAGCGCCGCCGTCCACCTGCCACGTCGGCGTCGCGGGCGGTGGCTCACCTCGATTCACGGCGGTGGCAGGCGCAATCGGCGAGTCTTCGAGCCCGCGTGTGTAGCTGGCGTACACCACGGCGTTTTTGGCGACCGCTGCGTTGAAACTGACTGTCGGCAGGGCGACAGTGTCGTGCTGCGTGGTCGGCGACGCACCCGGAGCGGTCAGCTTGCGCTTGTAATCGGTCAGCAATACTCCAAGGCTCAGCGCTCCCCGTTGACTCCAACGCTCGGTGTAATTGACGCCCAGGCCACTCTGGCGGACCTCATCGCGGCTCTTCTCGGAGAATGCGAGCGCTGGCTCGGGGACTCGGACGCCTCGATAAACCGACGTCGAGCCAAGGTCCGTGACCGAGTCCCCGCCGAAGTCGCGGTCCACGTGGCGTGCGCGCGCCGCGATGGTCAGCTCTCCTTGACGCGTCCCGTGGGACGCAGAGCGTACGACGCGCAAATCGCCAGAATAGGAAGTCGGCGCGAACGGCGGGGTGACATCCATCACGTGGTGGGCGGTGCCATCGGGCATCACCGCCAGCATCAGGTCGTTGAAGTTCTGCTCGGTCCTGGTCTCCGAGCGGAATAGCCCGGCGCGCACGCTCCAGGGTCCCTCCCTCGCGAAGCTGGCGATGACCCCGGCAGTGATCTGTGTCCAGGTCCAGGTGGTCCAGCTTTGCGTCGGTAAGTGCTGCTCGTTGAATTGCGGAAGCGGATGCGTCCCGTCCGCGAATACGAATGGCGTCTCCTGGTCCTCGGTGTTGTAGATGTAGCCGAAAAAGGGAACGATCTCTGCCCGGGAGGTCGGTCGCCATCGGGCGAGGAGCGAGATCGCGCGGCGCGTGCTCGCGAGCGCATAGTTGTAGTCGAAGTCCTGCGCGGCGGCCACATTGACGCCGACGCTCAGCGACTGCGGCCGAAGCGGGTAGCGCGCATCGATCTCTGCGGACCACTCGCTCAGCGGGCCGCGCACCAGCACGAGGCTCGCGCCCGCGGTGTCTCCCGGGGTGCGCAGGCTCAGATCGGCGATGCCGCTGGGCGAGGGGAACGCGTACGACTGGGCGGCAATGCCGACGCGCATGTTGGTGCCACTGAAGAGGTAGGGGTCGCTCGAAGTGGTCTGCTGGTCGAAATAGAGACCTTCGATGCGGATGTTCTCGGCCTGGGTTGGACTGAAGCCGCGCGCGCTGGTCGGGCTATAGAGTCCTATGGTCTGCGTACCGACCACGGTTCCAAAGGCATCGCTCGCCGCAGTGACCGCGTTCTCGCCCGCACGCTGTGCGTGGGCGAGCGGACCCGTGGACTCTGCGCTCACCAGGAAGAGCACGACCCCCGCCGCACGCATTAAACGTGAACCGGCCTGGCCGCGGCGACGGCAGGCCGCGATCAGCCGGTACGGATGCTGACGAGCTTCACCCGGCCTGCGGCGCCATGCTTGATGGACACATCCGCCTTCACGCAACGAAAGTGCTCCGCAACGAGGCTGATCACTTCCCTGTTCGCCCTGCCCTCGGTGGCTGGCGCCTTGACTTGCGCTAACCAGCTCCCATCGGGCAGCTCACTCAAAGAAGAGACGTGCGAATTGGGTTTGACCTTGAGCCGAATGATCCGGGTGGGCATTCAAATCAAAGCCCGGTGGCGCGTCAAGTGCGTGGAGTGCGCCGGTTTGCTCCGCCGCGCCCGCTGCCGCCCCTCCCGCCCGCACTCTCCTCGCCCGGAATCCATGGCCGTCCGAGCCGCTGCTCGATGTAGCTGCGGATCAGCCGGCGTACCACCTGCGAAGGAGTGAGGTCCTCCGCCGCGCACAGCCGCTCGAACACCGCCTTCTTGCGCGGATCGATGAGGATCGTGAGACGCGCGGTGCGCTCCTCGATCTTCACTACTTTCTCACCCTTCATATACGTACTTGTCACATTCGCCGCTGATCAACAACATTTTGCATGCGCATGACATTATAATCCACAGCATATCTGCGTAGCATCGTCCGTGGCGCCCGTCATTCACTCCCCGCTCGACGCTTCCCTGACACTGCTCGCGCTCTGGGGCCTCATCGGCCTCGCGGGTCTGCTGCGTCCGACCAGTCTGCGTTGGGTGGGTCGGACACTCTTTCCCCTGGGCGCACTGATCGGCCTGGCACTGGCGTTGGTCGCACTCGCGAGTCTCGGCGCACCGGGCGAGCGGGCCGTGCTCATCATCGGTCTGCCGGACCTGCCCATGCACCTGCGACGCGATGCGCTCTCGAGCTTCTTTCTTTTTCTGCTCGGCAGCGCCGCCGCAGGCATCTCGGTATTCGCCGCCGGCTACTTCCGGCGCGGTCACGGCACTTCCGCCGGGCTGCTGTGCTTCCAGTACCACCTGTTTCTCGCCAGCATGGGCTTGCTGCTGCTCGCCGACGATGCCTACGCCTTCATGGTGGCCTGGGAAACGATGGCTGTGTCCTCGTACTTTCTCGTCACCACGCAGCACAGCCTTCCCGAGATCCGCCGCGCGGGCTTCCTCTACCTGCTGATCGCCCACGTCGGTGCGATTGCCATCCTGCTCGCCTTCGGTGTCATGCAGGGCGGCAGCTGGCAGTTCACCTTCGATGCCATGCGCCGAGCCCACCTCAGCCCAGGATGGGGAGCTGCCGCTTTCCTCCTCGCCCTGTTTGGTTTTGGCGCCAAGGCGGGACTCGTTCCACTGCACGTCTGGCTGCCCGAGGCGCACCCCGCTGCCCCCTCCCCGGTGTCGGCGCTCATGAGCGGCGTGATGCTGAAGACGGCGGTTTACGGTGTGCTGCGCGTGTCCTTCGATCTGCTCGGCGCCCC
>JAFAVO010000251.1 GCA_019242385.1 Gammaproteobacteria bacterium
ACGCCTTTGGAGCCCGAGTGGGAAGGCCACGTCACGCTGGAGTTCTCCAACACCACACCGCTGCCGGCGAAGATCTACGCCAACGAGGGGGTGGCGCAGATGTTGTTCTTCGAATCGGACGAGGTGTGCGCGACCTCGTACAAGGACCGTGGCGGCAAGTATCAGGGCCAGCGCGGCGTCACCTTGCCGAAGACCTGACCCGGTGGTCGGCTCGGCGCGTCAGCGATCGAGCGACTGGAGCTCGAGGGTCCACTGGACCTCCTCGCCCTTTTTCTGCTGGACCCTCATCGGCACATAGCCGTGGTCGGGTGCACACCAGAAGCGCGTGATGCGTGGCGAATACTTCTTCTGCGACTTGAAGACCATGGTGTGCACATCGCCGAGCGGGGTCTTGATGGTCTCCTGACCGCCGCGGCTGAACTCGTACTCGCGCACGCTGTTCTTGTCGATCAGTTGCACCGTCGGCGGGGTGCGTCCCGCGAGCAGCTCCACCATCAGGGCGAGCTGCACCGAGCCATCATCCTGGACGCCCGGCTTGAGCGGCAAATCGACAGGAGTGCCCTCGTAGGTGCCGGCCACTCTGTGGTTCTGCCAGTCGTATTTGAGCTCGATGCTCTTGCCCGAATTGCCACCACTTGACTTGAAGCTCTGCGGCAGCACGCCCTGATCGGTGACACGCACCACGCTCACCTGCAGTGGCGGAAAGACACCGGAGGCGAACTTGCCGATGCCGCGCGGCTCGCTGCGGGAGCTGAACGTCCAGGTGTCCCCGGTCTGCTCGAGCTTGAGGGTCGAGACCGCAACGATCATGCCGTGCCAGATGCCGTTGTAGGTGGCGCTGTAGGGCTTGAGCTCCTCGGATCGTGCAGTACCCAGGGTCAGCAGCAGCGCAGCGGCGGCCGCCGCGACACGCCACCGGGCACACCCGGACTCATCCGCCAACTGATGCAGCACGGAAATCCTCCACTATCGGTGTTTCGAGTCGTCGTCCGTCGAGCCAGGGCGCACCGGCGCGCCAGACAAGACGTCCCGTGCCCAGCCAGTCGATGACCCGCGGATAGATGACGTGCTCGGTGGCGAGCACACGCGCGGCGAGTGCGGCTTCGGTATCCGCCGGAAGCACGGCGACCTTGGACTGCAAAATGACCGGTCCGGCATCGAGCTCGGGAATCACGAAGTGTACGCTCGCCCCGTGCTCGGTGTCCCCCGCCGCCAGTACGCGCGCGTGAGTATGCAGTCCGCGGTAGGCCGGCAGGAGCGAGGGGTGGATGTTGAGCATGCGTCCCAGGTAACGCGTGACGACTGCCGGCGAGAGAATGCGCATGAAGCCTGCGAGTGCGATCGCCTCCGGCTGTACCTCCTCGAGCGTGGCCAGCAGCATCTCCTCGAAAGTCCCCTGGCGTGCTTCCCCCCGCCAGGCCGCGGCCGCCACCCCGAGCTCGCGTGCGCTCGCCAGCCCGGCGGCGCTCACCCGATCGGAGATGACGATGGCCGGGTGTGCCGCGATCTCCTGCGCGAGTGCCGCGCGCAGGATCGCGGTCATGTTGGAGCCACGGCCGGAGATCAGCAGGGCCAGCTTCAGCGGCGCGCGTGCGCTCATTCCCGGATGAGGACGCCGCGGTCGCCGCTGCGGATATCGCCAATGATCTGCGCGCTTTCGCCGTGCGCCCCGAGCAGCGTCACCGCAGCCGCGGCGTGCGCGGCGGGCACGATGACGACCATGCCGATGCCGCAGTTGAAAGTCCGGTACATTTCCGCAGCATCGAGGCGCGCGGCATTCTGCAGCCATTCGAACACCGGGTCGGCGCCCCAGCGGCGCCGCTCGAGCACCGCTTCGAGCCCGGAAGGCAGCACACGTGGAATGTTGTCGGTGAGCCCGCCACCGGTGATGTGCGCGACTCCATGCACGGGCAGCGCACGCAGCAGCGCAAGCAGCGCCTTCACGTAGATGCGCGTCGGCGCGAGCAGGCGCTCGAAGAGCGGCCGTCCGCCGACGGTGGTGGCAGGCGTTGCGCCGCTCACCTCGATGAGCTTGCGGATCAGGGAGTAGCCGTTGGAATGTGGCCCCGAGGAGGCGAGGCCGATCAGTGCATCTCCTGCCGCGACCTTGCTGCCATCGATGATGGCTTCTTTCTCGACCACACCGACACAAAAGCCCGCAAGGTCATAGTCTGCGCCCTGGTAGATACCCGGCATCTCCGCGGTCTCCCCGCCGACGAGTGCCGCGCCCGCCTGCACGCAGCCTTCGACGATGCCACGTACCACGGCCTCGGCGACCGCCACCTGCAACTTGCCGGTCGCGTAGTAGTCGAGAAAAAACAGTGGCTCGGCGCCCTGCACCACGACATCGTTGGCGCACATGGCGACCAGGTCGATGCCGATGGTGTCGTGCCGGCCGGTATCGATCGCCAGGCGCAGCTTCGTGCCGACACCATCGGTGCCGGCGACCAGTACCGGTTGCCGATAGCCCGAGGGCAGCTCGATGAGTGCGCCGAAGCCGCCGATCCCGGCCAGCACTTCGCGCCGCTGCGCACGCCGCACGAGCGGCTTGATGCGCTCGACGAGCTCATCACCCGCATCGATGTCAACGCCGGCATCGCGATATGTGATGGCGGGACCTTCTGTCATGTGCCAAGCCTGAGTGCGTCGCCGTGGGAT
Source organism: Gammaproteobacteria bacterium (assembly GCA_019242385.1). GTDB lineage: Bacteria > Pseudomonadota > Gammaproteobacteria > Steroidobacterales > Steroidobacteraceae > 13-2-20CM-66-19. Next base: position 2,659 of record JAFAVO010000251.1, read on the forward strand.
GCGGGCGCGTATGCTATTGTACCGCCGCTTTCCCGCCGTTGCGCCTGCGCTCAGAGCATGTCTTCACCTGCTGCAACAACCACATCCGCGAGGCTCTATCTGTGCGGACTGCTCGTGCTGGCATGCCTGCTGTGCGGCACGCCGCCGTGCGAGGCCGGTCGGCCGGTACGCGTGTATGAGGTCGACACCGAAGGACAGACACCCGCCGCGCTGCAGGAAGCCATGCGCCAGGCGCTGGTGCGCGCCACCGGCCGCCGCGAGTCTGCCGACGATCCGGCATTCGCGAGCCTGATCGGCGATGCGCCGCGCTACGTCAAGAGTTACAGCACGGGACCGCGTGGTGAGCCGCAGGTGGTGTTCGATGCGGCGGCGGTCGAGCGCGCCATCGGCACCGCCGGCCGGAGCGTGTGGGAGCGCGAGCGACCCTTTACCCTCGTGGTGCTCGACCCGCCCCGCACCCGCACCAACGAGGATGCCGCGCGCACCGAGCTTGAGCGTGTCGCTGCTGAGCGCGGCTTGCCGATCAGCCTGATTCCTTTGCCGCTGACTGACAGCGCCGGTAATGCGCTCGGCGCGGACGCGCTGCTGCAGGCCGCGCAGCGTTTTGGCGGCGATCAGATCCTCATCGGGCGCGGCGCGGACGCAGGTCCCGACACCCCGCTGCAGTGGACGTTGTATACACATGCGATGACCACCAGCTGGAGCGGACCACTCGCCTCCGGCATCGATCACACGGTCGATGCGCTCGTGCCGCGGCCGGCCACTTCGCTGGCGGATGCGGACGCCCGCACGCGTGTACAGGTCCAGGGGGTCAACTCCCTCCTGGGCTATGCGAGCGTCGAGCGGCTGCTGCAGAGCACCCCAGGTGTGCGCCACGCCAACATCGCAGCGGTCGATGCCAACAGCGTCACCTTCGATGTTACCGCGCGCGGCGGCGCGGCCGGACTCGGTCAGGCGCTCGCGGGCTCAGCGCGGCTGGTGCGCGTGAGCGGTACCGGGGAATCGATGGTGTACCGTTATCAACCCCAGGGGTGAGAAGCCCCGCGGGCTCAGATCGTGCGCCATCTGCCCAACCTCATCTGCCTGTTCCGCCTCGCGCTGATCTGGCCCGTCGTGAGCGCGCTGCATGCCGGCAACTACCGCGTCGCGCTCGCGCTGTTCATCATAGCGGCCGCGTCCGACGGGCTCGACGGCTACCTTGCCAAGCGCTTCGGCTGGACCTCCGAGCTCGGCAAGTTCCTCGATCCGCTCGCCGACAAGCTGCTCATCGTCGCGGTGTTCGTCGAGGCCGCATGGCTCGATCTGGTGCCCTGGTGGCTGACCGCCGCGGTGGTCGCCCGTGATGTGATGATCGGGCTCGGTGCAGGCATTTTCCGCCTGTGGTTCGGCCCGCTGCATGGGCGGCCGACGCGGTTCAGCAAAATCAACACCGCCGCGCAACTGCTGTACATCATGCTGGTGATGTTGAGCGCCGCCTTTGGTGTACCGCCGCGCGAGGTACTGGCCGCGCTCGCGCTGCTGACGCTGCTCACCACGATAGTCTCCGGCGCACATTACCTGCAGATCTTCACGCGGCGCGCCTGGACGCAGCCGCCGCACGCCGCCTGAGGGCAGCCGATGCACCAACTCCCTCTCGGCGTCCGCCTCGCCGACCGCGCGGTCTTCGGAAGCTTCCTGCCTGCGCACAACGTCGAGGCACTGCAACACCTGCAGCAACTCGCGCGCGGCGCGGCCGGCGGTCTCACCTGGCTGTGCGGCCCGGGCGGGGCAGGCAAGACGCATCTGCTGCAGGCGGCTTGCGCTGCGGCGAGCGAGCACATGCGTGCCGGCTATGTGCCGCTCGCGGATGTGGCAGCGCTCGGAGTCGGGCTCCTCGAGGGGTTGCCGCAGATGCACTGCCTGTGTCTCGATGATGTCGACCGGGTAGTCGGGCAGCTCGACTGGGAGCGCGGCATCTTCGGTCTGCTGCGTGAGATGGAGGAGAGCTCCGGGCGGCTGATCCTCGCCGCGCAGGTGCCACCGGCGCTCCTGCCGTGGGCACTTGCGGATCTTGGCTCGCGCTGCGGGGCGGCCGCGGTCTTTCAGTTGCGGCTGTTGGAGGAAGAGGAGCAGCACGCAGCGCTGCAGCTGCGTGCCCGACTGCGGGGGCTCGAGCTTCCCGATGAGACCTGGCAGTGGCTGCGCAAGCGTTTTCCGCGCGATATGCGCACGCTCTATCAGCTGCTCGATACGCTCGATGAGGCTGCACTCGCCGCGCAGCGTCGCCTGACGATACCGTTCATCCGCGAGGTGCTGCGCTCGGCGCGTCCGCACGCCGAGTGATCCGCGTTGCGCCGGCGCCCCGCCTCAACCGGAGAGGCGCACCGCGAGGGACGCCACACGCCGCCCGAGCGCCTGCGCAAGAGTCTTCTCCTCCTCGGAGAGCACTGCGTTTCCCGCCGAGCCGACGTGGGAGGCGCCATAGGGTGTGCCGCCGCTGCGGGTCTCATTCAGGGCGCGCTCGGTGTAGGGCAGCCCTACCAGGTACATCCCATGATGAAGCAGGGGCAGCATCATGGAGATGAGGGTGGTCTCCTGGCCCCCGTGCAGGCTCTGGGTGGAGGTGAACACTCCCGCCGGCTTGCCGGAGAGTGCGCCCGTGAGCCACAGCGTTCCGGTGCCATCGAGAAAGTGCTTCAGCGGTGCCGCCATGTTGCCGAAACGTGTAGGGCTCCCCAGCACGAGCGCGTGGGTCTCGAGGAGGTCATCGAGCGTCGCGTACGGTGGACCGCTCGCGGGCACGGGCTTCGCTGCTGCCTCGCTTTCCGCGGTAACAGCTGGCACGGTGCGCAGCCGCGCACGTGCGCCGGCGGTGCTTTCGACGCCACGACAAATCTGGCGCGCGAGCTCCGCGGTAGCTCCGCTGCGGGAGTAGTAGAGCACCAGGATCTCGGCCATGCCGGCGTACGTTGCCACAAAACTGCGGTGCCGACATCTGCGCCCGGGTGTGTCGAGCGGGCCACGGCTGCGCTCAATCTAGTACTATCGCGGCTTTCCCGGCGAGCACGACGACCCGAGCATGGTGTGCAAAAAGTGTCTGGTGGGCGGCCGGGTGCAGGGGGTTTTCTATCGCGCAACGGCCGCAGGCCGTGCGCGGGAGCTTGGGATCGACGGGCACGCGCGCAACCTGCCTGATGGTCGCGTGGAAGTGCTCGCCTGCGGCGATGAGCCCTCCGTCCGCGTCTTCGTCGAATGGCTATGGACCGGATCCTCCGCCTCCAAAGTCACCTCGGTGGAGGTGCAGGACGCGGAAGTGTCGGGTGTGCGGCCGGGGTTTCGTACCGCTTGATGTGCCACAGATGTTGAATCGCGTTCTGGGCTTCATTGTCGTTCTCGTGCTGTGCGGCACGGCCGCGGCCGCTCCCGAGGTGTCCGAGCCGCCAGCACCGACGACGATCGCGGCCCCCCCACCGGCTCAACTCGAGCCCGCACCGGCGCCAGGAGCCGCGACACCGGCCGCTTCGACCCCCGCGACGGCTCCTGTGCTGCCGGGAAAGGGCGAAACGCCGCCGCCGGCCGGCCATGAAGCACAGCCTCCCGCGGCGGCAACGCCGGCCTCGAAGCCCTCCTGGTTTCGCCGCCACCGGCACCGTCGCCAGCAGCCGTGGGTGGCGGCTGCAAATCCCATGGCGGTGGACGCTGGCCTCGAGATCCTCGGGCACGGCGGCCGTGCGGTGGACGCCGCCGTTGCCGTCCAGGCGATGCTCGGCCTCGTCGAGCCGCAGAGCTCGGGTGTGGCCGGCGGCGCCTTCCTCATGTACTACGACGCGCACAACGGCCATGTGACAGCGTTCGACGGACGCGAGAAGGCCCCCGCCGGGGCCCACCCCGAGATGTTCCTCGATGAGCACGGCAAGCCCATGTCGTATGTGGAGGCCGTCCGCAGCGGCCGCTCGACCGGAGTGCCCGGTGTCATGGCGATGCTCTGGAGCGCGCACCGCAAGTTCGGCGCCTTGCACTGGAAGGAGCTGTTCCAGCCGGCGATCCGCAGCGCCTCCCAGGGCTTCAAGGTGCCGGGGCGCCTGGCCCTGTTCCTCGGTGAGGGCTCGCCGTTTCCGCCGACCAACGAGGTACGCAACCTGTTCTCACGGCAGGACGGCGACATCATCGAGGAGGGCGACACCTTCCAGAATCCGCAATACGCCCAGACACTCGAGTCGATCGCGAGCGCGGGACCCGAGGCGTTTTACGAGGGGAACACCGCCGAGGCGATCGTGCACGCGACGCACCAGGCACCGCTTCCGGGGACGATGACGCTGAGCGATCTGAGCTCCTACCGCGCGGATGCCTCACCACCCCTGTGCCGTCCCTATCGCGGTTATTCGGTGTGCGTGCCACCGCCACCCTCGAGCGGGGTATCGCTGCTGCAGATGCTCGCCATCCTCGAGCACACCGACATCGCCACACGCCGGCCGTCCGACCCGCAGGCGTGGTTCCTGTTTGCGCAGGCGAGCCGGCTGATCTATGCCGATCGGGACCGCTACGTCGCCGATCCGCGTTTCGTGCCGGTGCCGGTCGAGCGCATGTTGGAACCGGCTTACGTGCGGTTGCGCGCGCAGCTCATCGGCGAGCACGCAGGTCCCGCTCCGCCTGCCGGAGAGATTCCGTTGCCACGCGGGCACGACGCCACCACCGAAGCGGCGGGCACCAGCCATTTCGTGGTGGTGGATGCCGATGGCGACGTGGTCTCCATGACCACCACCGTCGAGTCGATCTTCGGCTCGGGTCGCACGGTCGGTGGCTTCGTGCTCAACAACCAGCTCACGGATTTTTCCTTCGTCCCCACCGAGGGCGGACAGCTGGTGGCGAACGCCGTCCAGGGCGGCAAGCGCCCGCGCTCCTCGATGGCGCCGGTGATCGTCCTCGATCGCGGCGGTGATTTCGTCGCCGCGCTCGGCTCCCCGGGCGGCTCGGCCATTCTCGAGTACAACGCCAAGACGCTCGTGGGCCTGCTCGCCTGGAAACTGCCGCTCAAGCAGGCCATCGAGCTGCCGAACCTGATCGCACGCGGTGACAGCTTCACCGGCGAAGTGACACGCTTCTCACCCGCCGTCCTTGCCGGTCTGCGCGAGCGTGGCATCGACCTCAAGAGCGGGCATGCCGAGAACTCCGGACTCCACGGGGTCGTGCGGCTCGCAGACGGTACCTACGTCGGCGCGGCCGACTCGCGCCGCGAAGGAGTAGCCCGCGCGCTCGCACCCGTGACAGGCGCGCCGCTGCGCACCGGGACCCACAACTGACGACCGCCGCTAGCGCGCAGCGGCGGGCGTGCCGAAGCCCAGGTCATCGGCGCCGGCCCAGCGCGTCCACTGTGTGAGCACCAGGTCCGGGTAATTGCGCTTGCCGGGGCTGCCGTTGTAGCGCGCGAGCGCCTTGCGCACGTCGTTGTGCTCATAGCCCATGTAGAAGCGCAGGATGGCGCAGCCCATGTGGATGTTGGGCGCGACGTGCACCAGCTCGTAACGGCGCATGCCGAGCCTCTCGGGCCAGAACGGCATCACCTGCATGAGTCCGACTGCGCCCGCGGAGGAGACCGCCCAGCGGTCGAAGCGGCTCTCGACCGCGATGAGCGCCATGACCAGGCCCGGCGGCAGCCGCGCTTCACCGGCACGGTGAGTCTCGCAGTAGACCTGCCGCAGGATGTCGAGCCGCTCGCTCTTCTCCTTCACGATCGGCCGCAGGCGCGGCTCCATGAGCGTGTACCAGACGGCGGAATCGTAGTGATCGGTGAAGCATTCCGCCTGCGCGATGGCGCGCTCCAGAACGGCCTTGAGCTCCGGATCGCGCTGCTGATCGGCAACGCCGGCTCCGCTCGAGAGCAGCCCCGCTGCGGCGACGCACAGCGCCGCGAGACATGGCAACGGCCGGGACCTGAGGCGTTGCGCCTTACGCTGAGATCCGCGCGCGTAGGAAGGCGAGCGCTTCATCGATGGGGAATTCGCTGTTACTGCTGTCGCGGCGGTGGCGGTACTCGAGCCGCCCGCTCTCGAGGCCACGCTCCGACACCACCACCCGGTGCGGGATGCCGATGAGCTCGGAGTCGGCGAACTTGACCCCGGGCCGCGCGTCGCGGTCGTCGTAGAGCACCTCGATGCCGGGGGCGCTGAGCTCGGCATACAGGCGGTCGCTGAGTTCGCGTACACGGGCGGACTTCTGCAGGTTGAGCGGTACCAGTACCAGCTGAAAAGGCGCGATCGGATCGGGCCAGATGATGCCGCGCTCATCGTGGTTCTGCTCGATGGCCGCCGCCACGATCCGCGTCACACCGATCCCATAACAGCCCATGCGCAGGGTCACCTCGCGGCCGGCCTCATCGAGCACCACCGCCTTCATCGGGGTACTGTACTTGCAGCCGAGCTGGAAAATATGGCCGACCTCGATGCCGCGCGCGATCTTGAGACGTCCGCGGCCCGAGGGGCTGTGATCGCCCTCCACGACGTTGCGCAGATCCGCAGCGAGCGCGCCGCGCACGTCCCTCTCCCAGTTCACTCCGGTGAGGTGCATGTCCTTCTCGTTCGCGCCGCACACGAAATCCGCCAGCGCCAGTGCACTGTGATCGGCGTAGACGCGACACTCGAGGCCCACCAGTCCCACATAGCCGGGCTCGGTGCCGGTGGCGGCGAGCACACGCTCGGGGCTCGCGAGCTTGAGCGGACTGGCGACGCCCTCGAGCTTCTGGGCCTTCACCGCATTCAGCTCGTGATCGCCGCGGATGACGAGGGCCACCACGCCGCCGTCGCTCCCGTCCACCACGAGTGTCTTCACGCAACGGGCGGGCTCGACCTTCAGCAGCCGCGCCACATCGGTGATCGTTCGGGCACCTGGAGTGCTGACTTTCCGCAGCGGCTCGGCCGGCGGAGGCCTTGGATTCTGCGGCGGCAGCGCCACGGCGGCTTCCAGATTGGCGGCATAGTCATCCCCGTCGGAGAAGACGATGACATCCTCACCCGAGTCAGCGAGCACGTGGAACTCCTGGGAGACATCGCCGCCGATCGCGCCCGAATCGGCGCGTACCGCCCGGAAGGTGAGACCGGTGCGGGTGAAGATACGGGTGTAGGCCTCGTACATCGCGCGGTAGCCCTGCTGGAGCGATGCCTCATCGAGATGGAACGAATAGGCATCCTTCATGATGAACTCGCGCGCCCGCATCACCCCGAATCGCGGCCGCACCTCGTCGCGGAACTTGGTCTGGATCTGGTAGAAGTTCACCGGCAGTTGGCGGTAGCTCTGCAGCTCGCGCCGCACGATGTCAGTGATCACTTCCTCGTGCGTTGGCCCGAGGACGAAATCGCGCTGGTGGCGGTCCTTTAGGCGGAGCAGCTCCGGTCCGTATTCCTTCCAGCGGCCCGACTCCTGCCACAGTTCCCCCGGCTGCACCACCGGCATCAGCAGCTCGAGCGCCCCGGCGCGATCCATCTCCTCGCGGATGATGCGCTCGACCTTGTGCAGCGAGCGCAGGCCCATGGGCAGCCAGCTGTACATCCCCGCCGCCAGCCGCCGGATCAGGCCGGCGCGCAGCATGAGCTGGTGACTGATGACCTCCGCTTCGGCGGGGGTCTCCTTCATGGTGTTGATCGGGTACTGGGACAGCCGCATCGGGATCGCCGGGTACTGGATGAGGTATCGCGTGCATCTTAGCAACCACCCTCGGGAATTGCTGCCCGGCGCCCGCGTGAACGACCCTGTGCTAGACCCCATGCGCATGCCCAATGCGCATCCCCTATGCGCATCAACCATGCGCATGACCTATGCGCATTAACCATGCGCATCCACCATGCGCATCCACCATGCGCATCCACCATGCGCATGGCCGGTTTGGCACGTACCCCATGCGCATACCCCGGCCAGACGGATAAGATTGCCCCGTGAATACCGTTGCTCAGGACCAACCGCCCCGACGCGGTAAGGGCATCTACCTGCTGCCCAACCTGCTCACCACCTGCTGCCTGTTCTCCGGGTTCTATGCAGTGGTGGCGGCGATCGACAAGCATTTCGACCATGCGGGGATGGCGGTTTTTGCGGCCATGATCTTCGACACCCTGGACGGCCGTATCGCCCGGCTGACGCGCACCGAGACTTTCTTCGGCAAGGAATACGACAGCCTCGCCGATATGGTGTCCTTCGGACTCGCACCGGCCATCGTCGCCTACCAGTGGGGCGTGGTGCGCATCGCCGAATACGGTCATTACTGGGGCCGCTTCGGCTGGCTCGCGTGCTTCTTCTATGCGGCGGCCGCAGCGATGCGGCTCGCGCGCTTAAATGCGCGCGCGGCCGTGGCCGACAAGCGCTATTTCGAGGGCCTGCCGAGCCCCTCCGCCGCAGCGATCGTGGCAGCATTCGTGTGGTTCTTCAGCGAGTGGCACGAGCCGCGACTCGTCGGTCTGTTCGCCGCGTTTGCGGTGACGGCGAGCGCCGGTGCCCTGATGGTGAGCCGCCTCGGTTACCCGAGCTTCAAGCAATTCGATCTCGATCGTCGCATCCGCTTCGTCTACCTGCTGCTCGTCCCGCTGTTCCTGATCCTGATCTTCATCGATCCGCCGACGATGCTGCTGTCGATGTTCGGCACCTATGCGCTCTCGGCGCCGGTACTGTGGGTTGGTCGGCGGCTGCGCCGGCTGACTCGGCGCCGGCCGGGAGTCGCTTGAGCGATGCTTCCCGCCCGCCGTCAGCAATACCTCGATGCCATCGGCATAGAGCTCTTCGTGAGGCGCACGCCCGCGCAGGCGGTGCAGGCGCCGACCTTTGCGGCGGTCGAGCCCGCCTCCGTTCCGGCGGCGGCGGCCTCCGTTCCGGAGGCAGCGGTGGAGGAGGGGCAAGTAGCTGCGCAGTGGCAGCGGCTGCTCGATGAGGTGCGGGGCTGCCGTCTCTGCCCACTGCATGCGACGCGTACCCAGGGCGTGCTGGGCGTAGGCCCGAAACGGTCCGACTGGCTGGTCATCGGCGAAGCTCCCGGTGCCGAGGAAGATCGGCGCGGCGAACCCTTCGTCGGTGCCGCGGGTCAACTGCTCGATGCGATGCTGCGCGCCATAGGACTGGATCGCAGAACCAACGTCTACATCGCCAACGTGCTCAAGAGCCGCCCGCCGAACAACCGTGACCCCAGGCCGGAAGAGGTCGAGGCCTGTTTGCCATATCTTGTCCGGCAGATCCGGCTACTCCAGCCCAAGATCATGCTCGCAGTCGGGCGCATCGCGGCCCAGAATTTACTTGGAACCGATGCACCGCTGAGCCGGCTGCGGGGGCGGGTGCATCATTTTGGCGAGCAACAGACTCCGCTCGTAGTCACGTATCATCCCGCTTACCTGCTGCGGACGCCGGCTGACAAACGCAAGGCTTGGGAGGATCTCAAGTTTGCCCGCAGCGTGTACCAGCAACTGACGCAAGGCGCCACCGATGGCAACCGCTCCTGAGCTGCTAGCACCCGAGGTCGTGATTCGCGCAATGCGCGGCAGCGATGTCTCCGATGTAGTCGCGATCGAGCGGAGTTCGTATCAGTTTCCCTGGAGCGAGGGGATCTTCCGGGACTGTCTGCGTGTCGGCTACGTCTGTCGCGTGGTCACCGTGAGCCGTCAGGTGATGGCGTACGGAGTGATGAGCTTCGGTGCCGGCGAAGCACACATCCTCAACCTGTGTGTCGCCGAGAGTTATCGTTGCCGCGGAGTGGGGCGGCAGCTGCTCGGCTCGCTCATCGAGCGTGCCAGCGATGCCGGTATGTCAGACGCGTTCCTCGAGGTACGCCCCTCCAACACCTCGGCGATCCGCCTGTATCTGGCGCTCGGCTTCGAGCAGGTCGGGATGCGGCGCGGATACTATCAGGCGGTCAACGGCCGCGAAGACGCCGCCGTCCTCAGGCGTGCGCTGCGCAGCGACGCCAGCTCCTCCTGAGGACCTCTCCAGCTACATGACCGACCTCGATGCCGAAATCAGTCGGCGGCGGACCTTCGCGATCATCTCGCACCCGGACGCCGGCAAAACGACACTCACCGAGAAGCTGCTGCTGTTCGGCGGCGCCATCACCATGGCCGGCACCGTCAAGGGCCGCAAAGCCGCGCGCCATGCAACCTCTGACTGGATGCGCCTCGAGCAGCAGCGCGGAATCTCCGTTACCTCCTCGGTGATGCAGTTTCCCTACGGCGACTGCATCGTGAACCTGCTCGACACCCCGGGGCACGAGGATTTTTCCGAGGACACCTACCGCACGCTTACCGCGGTGGATTCCGCGCTCATGGTGATCGACTGCGCCAAGGGAGTGGAGGAGCGCACCATCAAGCTGATGGAGGTGTGCCGCCTGCGGGACACGCCCATCATGACCTTCATCAACAAGCTCGACCGCGAGGGGCGACCGCCCATCGAGCTGCTCGATGAGATCGAGAGCGTACTGCGCATCGGTACCGCGCCGGTCACCTGGCCGATCGGCATGGGTCGCGAGCTGCGCGGCATTTACCACCTGCTCGAGGATCGCATCTACGTCTACAGCGCCGGCGAGCGTGGCCGCGTCGGGGAGAACCGCACGATCGAGCACCTCGCGAGCGAAGCGGCGCGGGAATTCCTCGGCGAGCAGGCACGCGCTTTCGCCGAGGAGATCGAGCTCGTCAAGGGCGCCTCGCACGGCTTCGACCGCGAAGCCTACCGGGCCGGCCGCCAGACGCCGGTGTTCTTCGGCTCCGCCATCAACAACTTCGGGGTCGAGGAGCTGCTGAGCTCTTTCAGCGTGCACGCGCCGGGCCCCCTGCCGCGCGAGACACGCGAACGCAGCGTGCAGCCGACGGAGGAGGCGCTGGCCGGCTTCGTGTTCAAGATCCAGGCGAACATGGATCCCGGGCACCGCGACCGTATCGCGTTTCTGCGGCTGTGCGCCGGACGCTACACCCGGGGGATGCGGCTCTTCCACGTGCGGCTCGACAAGGAAGTGCGCATCGCCGATGCGCTCACCTTCATGGCGGCCGACCGGGTGCATGCCGAGGAGGCCTACGCCGGCGACATCATCGGCCTGCACAATCACGGTACCATCAATATCGGCGACACCTTCACTCAGGGTGAGCGGCTCACCTTCACCGGTGTGCCGGATTTCGCACCCGAGATGTTCCGCCGCGCGGTGCTGAAAGATCCGCTGCGCATGAAGGCCCTGCAGAAAGGACTGT
>JAFAVO010000142.1 GCA_019242385.1 Gammaproteobacteria bacterium
ACCTCGCGCGGAAACCAGCACGCTCCGCGGCCCCGGTCCTCCCAGAAATCCTTGATGATGTTGGTGAGCTGCAGGCCCTCGGCAAAGGAGGTCGCGAGCTCCTGCAGTCCGGCGCGCTGCGTGGCGATGGCGCTGGAGTGATAACAGAACAGCTCCGTGAGCATCTCGCCCACGACCCCGGCCACGTAGTAGCAGTAGCTGTCCAGATCGCTCAGCCGGGCGAGCCCCGCGAGGCTCGCGGTCTGCTGAAACTGATGCATGCCATGACACATGACATCGATGCAGCGTTCGATCGCGGCGCGCTGCTCCCCGAGACCTGCGGTGACTGCGATCACGCGCTCCATGCCGCTCACCAGCTCGCGTTCCGCGGGCAGGGTGCGCTCGGACAACCGCCGCGCCAGCTCGCGCGCCAGCGGCGCTGGCGGCTCGGAGCCGCGCACCACGGCAGTGAAACGCTGCAGGAACATGCGCGTGTCGGCCGGTGGCAGTGCCGGCTCGTCCTCGATCGTGTCCGCGATGCGGCACAACAGGTACGCGTTGGTCACCGCGGTGCGCAACGGCAGCGGCAGCTGTGGGATCGTCAACGCGAAGGTCCGCGAGACGTGGGGCAGAATCCGGTCCTGAAAGTCGGCGGCGGGATTTCCGGTGTCCATCTGGAAGCTCACGCGTCGCGATTGCATCAACAACGCTCGCATCGGTGCAGTCTGCGCAACGACGCAGTTCAAGGCAAGCGTTGCGCCGGACAGTCAGCTCGGCCTGGCGGCCGGGCCGTCCGCGAGCAGCCAGCGCGCCAGGTCCCGTAACGGCTCGGCAGCCGCGCCCAGCGGCTGCAGCGCCTCGAGCGACTGTGCGTACAGGCGGTCGAGGCGCTGCCGCATTGCCTCAGGTGCGATCACCCGTGGGTAGCTCGGTCTGCCCTCGGCGGCGCGCGCCATGTGCAGCTGCCTGCGGATCTGGAGGGCGAGCGCGAGCGCGGTAGCAAACTCGCCCAGCGACTGGTGCAGGCGCGCGGCCGCCTGCGGTGCGCATTCGGCGGCCATCAGCACGCTCGCGCGCAGCAGCGCGCCGGTGCGCCGCGAATACAGGGCCTCGAGCTCCGCGACCGTCAACTGCCGGCCATGTGCTTCCACGTCCAACGCTTGCCCGCCGGTGAGGCCGCCGGCCCCGATGGCCTCGGCCAGCAGAGCGATCAAGCGCAGGCGTATGTCTGCCGATGCCGGCAGCGCCTCATCTCCCGCGAGCACCTGGAAGGCGAGCGACTGGAGCGCATCCCCAACCAGCACCGCGGTGCCTTCATCGTAGGCCGCGTGACAGGCAGCGCGTCCGTCAGCTCCGGCATCATCTTCGAGAGCGGGCAGATCATCGTGCACCCGTGAGTAGGCGTGAATCAGCTCGAGGGCGCAGGCTGCCGCCTCGACCTGCGCCTCGGCCAGCCCGAGTGCGCGGGCTGTGCCGAACAGCAGCAGCGGATGCACACGCTCGCCGACATTCAACACGCAGTAACGCATCGCCGCGTGCAGCCGGGTCGGCTCGGCATCGCTGTCCGGAAGACGCTGCGTCAGTGCCTGCTCCAGGCGCGTCCGCCAGGCCTGCACCCGGCCGGCGCAGGCCCCATCGCTCACTGCAGCTCCGCGGCGCGCGCCGTCTCGCCCCGCGCACGCTTCACCGCGCTGACCGGGACCGTGACCGTCCGCGTGGCCTCGCGCTCGTCGTACATGATGGGTGGATCGGCAGCCATGGGCCCGCTGAGCCGTGGGCCACGCAACGCGACGGTCAGCGCCTTCAACGGGTGCGCGAGAGCATCGCTCACCGCCGTGCCTTCGTAACCGCAGTGCGCCATGCAGTTATCGCAGCGGGGGTTGCGGCCGACGCCGTAGCGCTCCCACTCGGTCTCCTCCATCAGTGCCCGATAGCTCGGGGCAGTCCCCTCATCGCTGAGAAGGTAACAGGGGCGCTGCCAGCCGAAGATGTTGTAAGTGGGATTGCTCCACGGGGTGCATTGGTAAGCCTGGTTGCCGGCCAGGAAATCGAGATACAGGGCCGAGTGGTTGAAGGACCAGCGCCGTCCGGCCGCGCGCTGCCGGCCGCGGCGGAAGACCTCGCGAAACAGGTTCTTGCTCGCGGTGCGCCCGAGGAAGACATCCTGGCGGGGCGCGTGGCTGTAGCTGTAGCCGGGGGAAACGGTGATGCCTTCGATCCCCTGCTGCATCGCGGTGTCGAAGAACTGCGCGACCTCCTCGGGAGCGACGCCGTTGAACAGCGTGCAGTTCACCGTCACGCGGAAGCCGCGGGCGCGCGCCAGGCGGATGGCGGCGATCACCTTGTCGAACACGCCTTCCTGACAAACCGACTCGTCGTGACGCTCGCGGTTGCCATCGAGGTGCAGCGACAGCGTCAGATAGGGTGAGGGACGGTAGGCATCGATGTGCCGCGGCAGGAGAATGGCGTTGGTGCACAGATAGACGAACTTCTTGCGGGCTACGATGCCCGCCACGATCTGCGGCAGCTCGTGGTGAATGAGCGGCTCACCGCCGGCGATGGACACGATGGGAGCGCCGCATTCGTCCACGGCACGCAGCGCATCCGCAACGCTCATGCGCTGCTGCAGGATCTCTTTCGGATAGTCGATCTTGCCGCAGCCCGCACAGGCGAGATTGCACTGAAACAGCGGCTCGAGCATCAGCACCAGCGGGTAGCGCTTCTCGCCACGCAGCTTGCGGGTGAGAACATAGCGCCCGACGCGGTACATCTGCAGCAGTGGAATGGCCAACATGCCCTCCTGGGTAACGAAGCGCGCTAGCGCAATGCCAACACGGCCGGCCGGTGCTCGCGCCAGATGCGCTCCCACTCGATCCTGAACCATGGAGTGAACCGGCCCGCCTCGGGTCCGCTCAACTCTGTCTGGAGCGCGGCGGTACTGGTCCAGCGCCAGTCATGGATCTCGGTGGTGTTCGGCCGCACCGCAGCGGTGCAGCGCCCGATGAACACCGAGCACAGCTCGCGTTCGGCGGCCGCGGCATCGAACTGCGCCTGATACTGGAACTTGAACAGGAAGTGCAGCGGGCAGTCGACACCGAGCTCCTCGGTCAGGCGGCGATGCGCGGCCACCTCCATGCTCTCGGCGCGCCGCGGATGACTGCAGCAGCTGTTGGACCAGTACAATGGCCACAACCTCTTGCCGGCGGCGCGCTGCTGCAACAGCAGCTCGCCTCTGGGGTTGAAGATCAACAGTGAGAATGCCCGATGCAGCACGCCGCTGCCGGCATGACAGTGGTCGCGGTCCAGATGACCGATCTCGCGGTCGGTATCGTCCACGAGTATGAGCGGCTCGGAATCGAGCACGATATCGCCCCCGCCGGTCGGCGCAGGCCGAACCTGATCCGTCAAGAAACCTACTCCGCACGGCCCCAAGGGCACGTGTACAGTGCGCACGATGATACCTCCGAAGCCGACACGCCACACGCGGATGTTGCCCGCATGACCCCCGCCCAGCTCTGGCTGCCCGCAGTCGGCACGGCGCTGGCCGCGCTGGGGATGGCTTACGCCATCGCCGCGGCGCTCGCCGTGCGTGTTGGCCGCAGGCCGCCGCCGCGGCCTACGCCAACTCTGCCGCCAGTCACGCTGCTGAAGCCGCTGTGCGGGGCGGAGCCTGCACTGTATGAGCACCTGCGCTCCTTCTGCACCCAGAGCTATCCCTGCTGGCAGGTGATTTTCGGGGTGCGTGATGCGCACGACCCGGCGCTCGAAGTGGTGCAGAGGCTCCGCAGGGAGTTTCCACACCTCGATCTGCAGCTGGTGGTGGACCCGGCACAGCATGGCGCCAGCAGCAAGGTCAGCAATCTGGTCAACATGATGTCAGTGGCGCGCCACGATTACCTGGTAATCGCCGACAGCGACATCCTGGTCGAGTCCGACTACCTCGAAAGGGTGGTTACGCCTCTGCTGGACGAGAGAGTTGGCATCGTGACCTGTGCATATCGGGGGCGCCCGCGGGCCGGTCTGTGGTCGTTGCTCGGCTCGATGTTCATCAACGAGTGGTTCATGCCCTCGGTGTGCGTCGCCGCGGCTCTCGGCTCACGCGCCTTCGCATTCGGTGCGACCATCGCCCTGCGCCGGGCCACGCTCGCGCGGATCGGCGGGTTCACGGCGATCGCCGACCAATTGCCCGATGACTACCGCCTCGGCGAGCTCACCCGCCGCCTGGGCCTGCGCACCGT
>JAFAVO010000268.1 GCA_019242385.1 Gammaproteobacteria bacterium
CCGAGGAGCGAGGTGAGGATGACCGAGGTCATGCCGGCGATCACCCCCACCTTGAGCAACGGCGCGAGCCACGCGAGTTGCGGATGCGCATCGAGCGCCACCGCCACCGGCGCGTCCGAGTCCAGCTTGTGATACGGCAGCATCCCGGTGAGTATGGTGGCCATCGCCACATACAACACCGCGGAGATCACCAGCGCGCCGAGGATGCCGATGGGCAGATCGCGCTGTGGATTACGCGCCTCGAGGGCAGTGGTCGAGGCGGTATCGAAGCCGACGTAGGAGAAGAAGATGATGGCTGCGCCCTGCAGCACGCCGCTCCAGCCGAAGTGGCCGAAGGTACCGGTGTTGGCGGGCAGGTACGGATGCCAGTTGGCGCGGTTCACGTAGCTCAGCCCGGCAAGCACGATGATGATGATGATGCCGACCTTGAGGGCCACCATCACCGTGTTGGCTCCGGCGGACCAGCGCACTCCGGCATACAGCAGCATCGTCATCGCGGCGATGATCAGCACCGCGGGGACGTTGATGATGGCCCCGGTGGCAATCAGGTGATCGTGCGCATCGACCCCGAGCGGAGCGTTCACGAAGGCAGCCGGCAGGTGCAGGTGCGCATCGGCGAGCAGACTCACGACGTATGCCGACCAGCTCACCGCAACGGCAGACGCCGAGATCGCGTATTCGAGCAGCAGATTCCAGCCGATGAACCAGGCGAGCGCCTCGCCGAGCGTCGCGTAGGTGTAGCTGTAGGCGCTCCCGGGCACCGGCAGGAAGGCGGCGAACTCCGAGTAACACAGGGCGGCGAGACCTCCGCCGAACGCGGCGATCAGCAGCGAGAGCGTGATCGCCGGACCTGAATGATTGGCCGCGACCGTGCCGGTGAGCACGAAGATTCCCGAGCCGATGGTGGCGCCGAGCCCGATGGCGATCAGGGCGCGCGCGCTCAGCACCTGCTTCAGGCGCGCCTTGCCCTCCGGGACGGTATCGATCGGACGTACGGCCAGCAGCGCTCGCAGCAGCGAGCGCTGTGCGGCGGGGCCAGCTCCATTCTTATGAATCTCGATGCCGTCGGCCATCCACTGCTCGTTTCATACGCACGCCCCGGTGTCGACCGCAGCCAGTCTCTCATAGGCAGCTGCACTGCGGTACGCCGGGCCGCGCCGTATACGCTGTGCTAGCATTTCGCGCCCGGCAGCGCCACGCGCCGGCTTCCCCCCGCTCGAGGAGTACACCCCTGATGTCCAGCGCCGCCCCCTTGAAGATCACGCCGCCACCGCAGGGCGCGAAGATCGCCATCCAGAACGGCAAGCTGCAGGTTCCGGAAAACCCCATCATCCCCTTCATCGAAGGCGATGGCACCGGGCCAGACATCTGGCGCGCGAGCGTGCGTGTGATGGATGCCGCAGTCGCGCGCGCCTATGGCGACCGGCGCCGCATCCACTGGATGGAAGTGTTCGCCGGGGAAAAATCCAACAAGCTGTTCAACACCTGGCTGCCCGATGAGACGGTCGCGGCCTGCCGCGAGTATCTGGTGTCGATCAAGGGGCCGCTCACCACGCCGGTCGGCGGTGGCATCCGCTCGCTCAATGTGGCGCTGCGGCAGATGCTGGACCTGTACGTTTGCCTGCGGCCGGTGCGTTGGTTCAAGGGTGTGCCCTCCCCGGTACGCCATCCCGAGAAGGTCGATATGGTGATCTTCCGTGAGAACACCGAGGACATCTACACGGGCATCGAATTCGAGTACGGCACGGCCGAGACCCAAAAATTCCTCGAGCTGTTCCGCCAGGCCTTCCCCAAGGCCTACGCCCGCATTCGCTTCCCCGAGACCTCGGGTATCGGCATCAAGCCGGTCTCCAAGGAAGGCTCGGAGCGGCTCATCCGCGCGGCGCTCGCCTACGCCATCAGCCACCGGCGCCGGAGCCTGACGCTGGTGCACAAGGGCAACATCCAGAAGTTCACCGAAGGCGCCTTCCGCAACTGGGGATATCAGCTCGCCGAGCGTGAGTTTGCCGGCGCGACCTACACCTGGGAGCAGTGGGAGCGCACCAAGGCCGCCAAGGGCGAGCAGCAGGCCAATGCCGAGATGGATGCGGCGCGCAAGGCGGGCCGCGTCATCGTCAAGGATGCGATCGCCGATATCACGCTGCAGCAGGTGCTCACCCGTCCCGATGAGTTCGATGTGATCGCCACCACCAACCTCAACGGCGACTATCTCTCCGATGCGCTGGCCGCACAGGTCGGTGGTATCGGCATCGCTCCCGGCGGCAACATCAATTATCTCACCGGTCACGGGGTGTTCGAGGCGACGCACGGCACTGCGCCCAAGTACGCGAATCTCGACAAGGTCAATCCCGGCTCGGTGATCCTCTCGGGCGAGATGATGCTGCGCTACATGGGTTGGCTCGAAGCCGCGGACGCCATCATCGCCGCCATGGACCGCACCATCGGCCAGAAGCTCGTCACTTACGACTTCGCGCGTCTCATGGAGGGGGCGCAGAAAGTCTCGACCAGCGCCTTCGCCGATGCGCTGATCCGCAACCTGTAAGCAATGCATGGCTGCGGCGTGAGCCGGCGGCGTAGCCGATGAGCGCGTCTCCTCCCCGCGACCTGCTCGACTGGGCCCGCAGAGTGCAGGCCATCGCGCAGAACGGGCTCGCCTTCACGCACGATCCCTTCGACCGCGAGCGCTACACGCAGCTCGCGGAGCTGCTCGCGCTGCTGCTCGCGGAACGGCTGGCGATTCCGGTCGATGCGGCGCGCAGCCTGTGGTCGCAGGATGAGGGTTATGCCACCCCCAAGGTGGACGTGCGCGGTGGAGTATTCCTCGATCAGCGCGTGCTGCTGGTACGGGAGCGCTCCGATGGACGCTGGACACTGCCGGGTGGCTGGGTCGATGTCGGCAACGCGCCGTCGGAAGCGGTGGTGCGCGAGATATTCGAGGAATCGGGCTACCGGGCGCGGCCGGTGAAACTGGCGGCGCTCCTCGACAAGGACCGCCACCCCCACCCACC
>JAFAVO010000325.1 GCA_019242385.1 Gammaproteobacteria bacterium
GAGAACCAGAAGCCACGCCGCGCGGAGTAGGGATCGCGGTCCTCATCGTCCACGTGTACGTGATGCGTGCGGTGGCCGCTGCACCAGGCGAACACGCTGTTCTGCAGTGCCATAGTGCCGAACACCAGGTACACGAGGCGCAGAATCCAGTGCGCTTCGTAGGTACGGTGCGCCCACAGGCGGTGGTAGCCGGCGGTGATCGCCATGCCGTTGGCGATGAGGAAAACCGCGAAGACCGCCCAGTCGGCCGAGCTGAAGCCATGCGCCAGGCCGTACCAGGGCACGAGTATCGCGGCCGCCGCAAAGGTGAGCGCGAACATCAGCGCATTGGCCCAGACGATCGGGGCTTGTGGCTCGGTGGAGGGCTGGGCCATGCGCGTTGCAGATCCTCGGGTGGTCATGGGGGGGCGGGCTCGCGAGCCGCGCCGGCCCTCGAAGAGGGCAGGGTAACTTAGCATGACTCGGGCACCGATGTGTGCCGGTTAGATCATGAGTGCCCGGTCACCGTCAGGCCCACGACCCACGTCGCGGCCGCGCGTGCACCGATCGTGACGTGGTTCCGGGCTTTTTGCGGCGCGACCGCCCGGCAGGGCTTGCGCTTGCGCCCTTCAGAACCTGACCATCACGCCCGCGCCCCAGATCACCTCGCGGGTGCGCAGATCCGGATACCAGATCCCGCCGGCGTTGGCACACTGATCGGCGCCGATGACGCTGCCGTCGGTGCATACGAAGCTCGCCGGTGCGCCGGTGTTGCCCGCGGGGGGCGTCACCCCGCCCGCCCCGGACCAGTAGGGGACATCGGAATGACGGAAGGTTGCCTCGGTCCACCAGGTGATCCAGGTCTTGGGCATGTACTGGAAGTTGAGCTGCATGTCCCACTGATAGAGTTTCTGTCCCGGATTCTCCGTGAAGTAGGGCGTACCGGTGACGGCGGTGGCGCCGTTGATCGGCGGCAGCAGCGCCAGGTAACGCCCCGGGTTGTTCATGAATCCGCCGCCGAGCGTCACGGCAAACAGATCGCGATCGAACCAGGCGCGGTTGTAGAGCATCATGCCGAAGAAATTGGACTTGTTGGGTGCATGCGTGCAATGCACGCCGCCGCCGTACTGACAACCGAAGTCCACGGTGAGCGACATCGCCAGCTTGGAGAGGCCGCTGCTTTCCTTGTGGTCGTAGTACTTCCACAGGAAGCTGTCGTCCATGTGAAAGCGGGTGACCTGCGCATAATCGACATGGGTGCCGCCGGGATTCGGCAGGCCGATCGGCGCGTTGGGGTTGCCGCCGTTGGCGGGGTAGCCGCTGCCGCTCGCGAGGTTGTCCTGACCCATGCTGTAGGTGTTGAACACCAGCTTGATCGAGTCGTTGGGGATCCAGAGGATCTGGCCGCCGAAGCCCGGGCGGCTGTTGAATTTGGCGTAGGATTGCCAGCCGTTGATCAGCCACGGCTCGATCTTCAGCGTCTGGGTCGGGAACCACTGCACGCGCAGGCCGTTGAAGAACCACGGCGTGTTGGATGAGACGAACGAGGGCTGGTAGGTCCAGTTATCGAAGTTGTAGTAGCTGAACAGTCCCACGTAGGACACGAAGATGCCGGCATCGACGTTGAGCCCGTGGCTCACGTCCCAGTGATATCCGGCATTGGCCTCCGACATGTACTTGTAGGCGCCCTGCAGATCCCACTGGCCGACGCCGACGCTCGCGTCGTTGCGCGGGGTAGTGACCGCGAACATCCCCAGCATCGACAGGAAGCGCGCGCGCACGTCGTGCCAATGAAAATCACCGCCGAAGCTCACCTGCTCGATCTGGAACTCCCCGGAGCGGAACTGCTCGGTCGAGCCGACGATGGTGTGGTCGACCGGGTGATTGAAGCTCTGCAGGTAGTTCACGTCGAAGCGGATCTCGGGCGTGAAGAACTTGGTGTCGAAAACCGGTGTGGTCGCACGGCTCGTGCCATTCATCCAGCCGAGGTCACCCACCGCGAAGGGCGTCTGCGTGTCGACCTCCGGTGCGGGCTCCGGTTTCTGCAGCGCCTCGGGCACGGCCGCCGCGACCGCGGCGGTGGCCGCGGCTGCCATCTCGGCAGAAGGTGCCGGTGTGGGCGCCGCAGCGACCGCTGGCGGCGGTGCGACCGCGGCAGGCACGGCATTCATGACAAGGTCCGAGCGCGTTGCCTTGCCCGTCACGACGCTGAGCGCCGGCGTGCTAACGGTGGGCAGGCCCTCGACCTGCACGGTCACCGTCCAGGTGCCTGCCGGCAGATCACCGAAGGAGTACACGCCATCGCCACCGGAGAGCGTCGCCCGAATCGCAGCGCCATCGGAGCGCGTCGCGGTCACCGTCGCATAGGCCACGGGTGCACCGGCCGCGGTCGTGAGCCGCCCGACGATCGCGCCGAGATCCGCGGCATGCGCGGCAGGCAGCATGGCCGCGGCCGCGACCACCGCGGGCAGCACGCCTACCAGGCGCTGCGGCATCCTCATGGCTGTTCCTTGCAGTGACGCTCGTGTCCGAGTCCGCCATCGTAATGGGGAGCGGGGTCGGCGGGACACCAAACGGCGTTAAGAAACACTCCGGCTGCTCCCTGCAGGGGCATCCCTATAATGGGCGCCGCGGGGCCGCGGCGTTCGGGGAGTAGGCCAATGCTCGAAACGATCAGCGAGCACAAATCGTTCGATGGGATCCAGGGCTTCTACCGGCATCAGTCGGCGGTGGTCGGCCTGCCGATGCGCTTCGCGGTGTTCCAACCGCCGCAGGCCCGTCAGCAGCGCGTCCCGGTGCTGTTCTACCTTGCCGGTCTCACCTGCACCGAAGAGACCTTCGCGATCAAAGCCGGCGCGCAGCGCGTCGCGGCCCGCGAGGGGTTGATGCTCGTCACCTGCGACACCAGTCCGCGCCAGACCGGCATCCCCGGAGAGTCGGATGACTGGGAGGTCGGCAGCGGCGCAGGCTTCTACGTGAATGCGACGCAATCGCCCTGGGCACGCTACTTTCGCATGTACGACTACGTGCTCGGCGAGTTGCGCGAGACGGTGCTCGCGCATTTCCCGGCCGTGGCGGCGCGCTGCGGAATCTTCGGGCATTCCATGGGTGGCCACGGCGCGCTGGTGCTGGCACTGAGAAATCCGCAGGTCTATCGCTCGGTATCGGCTTTCGCGCCGATCTGCTCGCCGTCGCGATGCCCCTGGGGACGCAAGGCCTTCACGCGCTATCTGGGCGAGGACCAGGCCGCCTGGGCGAGCTACGACGCGGTCGAGTTGCTCACCGCAGGCGGTGCACGCGTTTTTCCGGAGATCCTGGTCGACCAGGGCCTGGCGGACAAATTTCTGCCGCAGGGGCAGCTGCTGCCCGAGTTGCTCGAGCAGGCCTGTGCTGCGGTCGGGCAGCCGTTGCGGCTGCGCCGTCAGGAAGGCTACGGGCACGATTACTATTTCATCGCCACCTTCATCGAGGATCACCTGCGCTTTCATGCGCAGGCACTCGGTGCGCAGGCGGCGGCGTAGACTGCGGTCGCTGCGCCTGCGCTCTATACTCCCGTAGGGGAGTATCCGCGGGTGCGTCAATCGAGGCTGGCGTTACGACCGTCGACATCGCGCGCTCATCGCGCGGTGCTTGGGTTGGCGTGCGCCATCGCGCTCGCGGATTGCAGCACTCCGGGCCCTGCCCCGCTCGAGCCTTCCGCGACGCTCGCTGAATACAGCGCGCGTCGGCTGGATAGCCTCACCCCGGAGCTCCCGCCGCCTTCCTCCGGGTGGGACCGCGCCGAGTGGCTCGCCGCAGCACTGCGGCTCAACCCGCATCTTGCCGAGCAGCGCGCCGAGGTCGAGGAGGTCGCTGCCGGCGAGCGTACCGCGGCGGAGCATCCCAATCCGAGCATGCAGCTGTTCGCCGAATATCTCACCAGCGCCGCGCAGAGCACCGCCTGGCTCTACGGGGTCTCGATGGATTTCCTCTTGCGTCAGCCGGGCGAGCGCGGCCGCGCCCAGCGGCGTGCGGCGCTGCAGACCGCGCTGGCCAAGTCCGATCTGGCCGAATCGCTGTGGCAGGTGCGGGCGGCATTGCGCCAGGCACTGCTCGATGCGGTGTCGGCGCAGGCGGAGACCGCCCTCCTGCACTCGCTCGTGGCGCAGCGCCAGGCGCTGCTCGAGGCCGATCGAAGGCGCCTACAGCTCGGCGACATTCCGCGCGCGCAGCTGCTCTCCGATGAGCTGGAGTTGTCGCATGCGCAGCAGCGCGAGCAGCAAGCGAGGGCGCGCAGCGCGGATGCGGTCGCGCGGCTCGCCAGCGCCGTCGGCGTACCGGTGGCGGCGCTCGATGAGGTGCCGCTGCGCTGGAACGGTTGGGATGACATCGGCTCGCTCAGCGCCGAATCCGCCAGCCACTGGCGCACCGAGGCGCTGATTGCGCGTCCGCAGGTGATTCATGCGCTGCGCGAATACGATCTCGCGGAAGTGGGGCTGCAGAGCGAGCTCGCGCGGCGCTGGCCGCAGATCCACGTCACGCCGGCGTACGCCTGGGGCGGAGGAGGCGTGCGGCAGAACACCCTGTACGACATCGCCACCGAGGCCGGGGTGGCGATGTCATTCGAGCTGCCCATCTTCAATCAGCATCAGGGCCCGATCGGCGAAGCCCTCGCCCGGCGCACCGCGGCGGGCGAGCATCTCAAGGCGGTGCAGGCCGACATCTTCGGCCAGATCGATCGAGCCGAGCTTGCATGGCCGGCAGCCCGCGAGGCCTGGGCCGATACCCGTGGCACGGCCGACCTCGCCGAGCGGCAGCGTGAGGTCGAGCGGCACGCGCTCGCGGCTGGTCAGGTGGAGCGCGCGAGCCTGCTGAGCGCGGAGATCGCGGCCACCGAGGCGCGGCTCGTGGTACTGCAGGCGGCCTACAACGCGCAGATGGTGTTTGGAGCGCTGGAAGATGCCTACCGCCGGCCGCTGCAGGGAGATGAGGGCAGGTGGCTGACTGCGGCTCCGCACTCATGAGGCGCTTTGCCAGCATGCTGGCGGTGCTGCTGCTCGCCTCCGCCGGCGTTGCCGAGGAGCCCGAGGAGCCGCCGCAGAAGTCCGTGCACGAGGGGCAGCCGGTCGAGCTCTCCCTGACGATGGCCCAGCAGCAGGCCGTCGGTATCCGCACCGAGTACCCGGTGCCGCTCGCGACGGCGCCGCCGATCGAGGCGTACGGCACGGTGTTGGATCCGCTCGCGCTCGCGACCGATGCGGGCCGCATGGAGAGCACCGAGGCGGCAGCGAGCGCGGCGGCCGCCGATGCGGCCCGTCAGGAGCGTCTGTACCGCGACGAGGCCCAGGCTTCCCTCAAGGCCTTGCAGGCAGCGCAGGCGCAGGCGGTCGAAGCCGCCGCCCAGGCGCGCGCGGCCGCGCTCAGTTTCCGCCTGCAGTGGGGGCCGCTCGCCCATTGGAGCGCCGCACAGCGGCGCGCGCTGCTCGAGGGGCTGAGCAGCGGGCGGCAGCGGCTGCTGCGTGCCGACCTCCCGGGACAGCACGTGGTGAGCGCGATCGCGCCGACGGCGCTGCTCGAGGTCGATGGTGTCAATCTCACTGCGCGCGTGCTCGGCGCGTTGCCGCGCAGTGACGCGCAATCGCAAAGCGCAGCCTGGCTGCTGCTGCTGGAGCATGCGCCGGAGGGGCTCGGGCCCGGCGCGCGCGCACTGGTGCGCATGCATTCGGCGGCATCCGCCAGCGGTGTGCTCGTGCCCGCCGGCGCGCTGCTCTATGCCGAGAACGGCACCTACGTCTATCGACAGCTGCACGGCGGCGGCGCGGATAAATTCGTATACGCCCCGGTGACGGTTCGGCCCCTGGCCCGGCTCGGGAGCGCGTGGCTCGTCGATGGGCTGACCCGCAGCGATCCGGTCGTGGTACAGGGCGCGGGGGTACTGTGGTCGCTGCAGGGAATCAGCAGCTTCTCCGCCGCGGAAGAGGAACACGATTGATGCACTCGGCGGCATCGAGCCTCCCGCGCCGCTAGCGCCATGCTTGCGAGGATCGTGCGCGCATCGCTGGCGAGTCCAAGGATCGTGACCGCGCTGTCGCTCCTCATCGCACTGCTGGGGGTGGGGTCGCTGCTCACGGCGCGACTGGATGTGTTTCCGGATTTCGCCCCGCCGCACGTGCTGGTGCAGGTCGAGGCGCCGGGCCTCGATGCGACGCAGGTGGAGGTGCTGGTGACGCGGCCGCTCGAGGAGCAGCTCGCCGGCGCCGAGAACGTGGAGGTCGTGCGCTCGACCTCCAGTCAGGGGCTGGCCGCGATCCGCGTGGTGTTCGGCCGCGGCAGCGATCCGTATCTGCAGCGGCAGGTGATCAGCGAGCGGCTCGCCGAGGCGGGTGCACTGTTGCCGGCGGGCGTCGGCCCGGCACGACTCTCGCCGCTGAGCTCCTCGATGGAGTATCTGCTGCACTTCGGCTTCACCAGCGACCGACTCTCGCCCATCGAGCTGCGTGACCTGATCCGCTGGACCATCCGCCCGCAGATCCTTTCCGTGCCGGGGGTCGCGCAGGCGCAGATCTTCGGCGGTGACGCCCGTGAGCGTCAGCTGTGGGTCGATCCGGTGAAGCTGAACGCGGCGGGGCTGGCGTTGGATGATGTCGCGGAAGCCGCGCGCAACAGCACGCAGGTCATGGGCGGGGG
Organism: Gammaproteobacteria bacterium; assembly: GCA_019242385.1. GTDB lineage: Bacteria > Pseudomonadota > Gammaproteobacteria > Steroidobacterales > Steroidobacteraceae > 13-2-20CM-66-19. Next base: position 6,646 of record JAFAVO010000325.1, read on the forward strand.
CTTTCTCGAGACTGCGGCCCAGCGCCTGGTGCTGCAGGCGCAGCCGGCCGGCGACTCGATCGCCGCCCTGGCGCAGACGGTGGTGCGCACGCGCGATGGGACGCCGCTGCGCATCGGGGACATCGCCCAGGTGCGCGATGGCGCCGCGCCGCGCTTCGGCGATGCGATGATCGGCGGGCACCCCGGGATCCTGGTGGAGACTTCGACCCAGTACGGTGCCAACACGCTCGATGTGACGCGTGCCCTCGAGCACCGCCTGCAGGTACTGGCGCCGCAGCTCGCGCAGCGCGGCGTGCAATACCATCCGGCGTTGCTGCGTCCCGCGAGCTTCATCGAGAGCGCCATCGCCAAGCTGCGCAACTCATTGGCGGTCGGTGCCGTGCTGGTGGTGGTGTTGTTGATGCTGAGCCTGCGGGACTGGCGCGGAGCGTTGATCTCCTTCGGCGCCATCCCGATCTCGCTGCTCGCGACGGTGTGGGTGCTGGGGCTCGGTGGCCTGTCGCTGAATACCATGAGCCTCGGTGGCCTGGTCGTGGCGCTCGGTGTGGTCGTCGACGATGCCGTCATCGACGTCGAGAACGTCACCCGCCGCCGGCGCGCTGCCGGCGCCGGCGCGAGCCTGAGCGCGTTACTGCTCGATGCTTCGCTCGAGGTGCGCCGGCCGGTGTTCTATGCGACCGCCGCGGTCGCGGTCGCCTTCCTGCCGATCCTGATGCTGTCGGGCCTGCAGGGCGCATTCTTCCGGCCGCTGGCGACGGCATTCCTGCTCGCCGTCGCACTCTCGCTGCTGGTAGCGATGAGCGCGACACCGGCGCTCTGCGCCCTGCTCATGCGGGGCTACCGTCCGCGCGAGGAGCCGCGCTGGCTGCGGCAAGCCAAGCGCTGGCAGGAGAGCGCCATCGCACGGCTCGCACCGCGCGCACGCCTGGTGCTCGGCGCAACCATCCTGAGCGGCGTGGCGGGGCTGGCCCTGTTGCCGGTGCTCGGGGCGCGACTGCTGCCCGACTTCCGCGAGAATTATCTGATCGCGCACGCGGCGCTGCGCCCGGGCATCTCGCTGCTGGAAACGTCCCGGGTTGGCGAGCGTATCGCTCAGCGCCTCGCTGCCATTCGCGGTGTCAGAAGCGTGGCCGAGCAGATCGGCCGCGCCGAGAACGGCCAGGACCCGGATGCGCCGAACAAGAGCGAGTTCGAGATCCAGTTGCAGCCCGAGCGCGCGAGCACCCCCGAAGCACTCGAAGCGCAGGTGCGCGCGGTGTTCGACCAGTTTCCCAATCAGCTCGTCGAGATCTACTCGGTGCTCGCGGAACGCATCGGCGAGACTCTCTCGGGCGAAGTGGCACCGTTCTTCGTCAGCGTCTTCGGCCCGGATCTGGACGTCAACGACCAGGTGGCCGATGAGATCGCGCGGCTCCTGCGTCAGTGGCCACAAAGCGGAATGGTGCGCCTGTCCGTCCCACCGCGTCAGCCCGAGCTGCAACTGCAGCTGCGGCCCGAACGGCTCGCCCTCTACGGGCTGCAGGCGGCTGACGTGCTCGGCGCGCTGAACGCCGCTTACCACGGGAGCAGCATCGCACAGCTCAACACCCCCGACCGGAGCATACCGGTCGTGCTGCGGGTCGCGGGCGCTGGCGCCACGCCGCAGGACGTCGCGGAGCTGCGCGTACGTGGACACGAGGGCACTCTCGTGCCCTTGTCATCGGTCGCGCAGGTCAACGTGGTGTCGGCCCGCAGCGTGATCGAGCACGAAGACGGACTGCGACGTCAGATCGTGATCGCGACGCCACGGGTGGCCGACCAGGCCGGCTACGCGCGTCGCGCGCAGCAGGCGATCGCCGCCCACCTCCGCCTGCCTCCAGGCGTTTATCTGCGCTACGGCGGCACGGCCCCGGCGCAGGCGGCAGCGGCGCGCGAGCTGCTGTGGCACGCGGCCGCCGCACTCGTCCTCATCGTTCTGCTGCTCGCCCTGGCCTTCGGCCGCAGCCGGCACGTGCTGCTGGTGCTCGCCGCATTGCCGAGCGCGCTGATCGGCGGCGTGGTTGCGGTCGCACTGAGCGGCGGCACATTGTCGCTTGGCGCGATGGTCGGCTTCGTCGCGCTTTTCGGCATCGCGGCGCGCAACACCATCCTGCTGATCTCGCACTATGAGCATCTGATAAGCGTGGAGGGCAGGCCCTGGGGGCTGGCGACGGCGCTCCAGGGAGCGCAGGAGCGGCTGACCCCGGTGCTGCTGACCGCACTCCTCACGGCACTCGCATTGCTGCCGGTCGCGCTGCAGTCCAATCAGCCCGGACACGAGATCGAAGGTCCGATGGCGGTGGTGATTCTCGGCGGACTCGTGTCATCGACCTTCGTCGGGCTCATCTTCGTCCCCCCGCTCGCCGCG
>JAFAVO010000332.1 GCA_019242385.1 Gammaproteobacteria bacterium
GATCGACTCGGTGCTGAAGATCCATGGACCGGAGCGTGCCCACTACCTGCTCGAGCGGCTGATCGACTACACGCGCCGTCACGGCGCCTACCTGCCCTTCAAGCCCAACACCGCCTACGTCAACAGCATCCCGGTCGGACAGGAGCCGGAGTACCCCGGTAATCGCGCGCTCGAGCGCGGAATCGAGGCGCATATCCGCTGGAACGCGCTGGTGATGGTGCTGCTCGCGAACAAGAAATCCACCGAGTTGGGCGGCCACCTCTCGAGCTATGCCTCATCGGCGACGCTCTACGAGGTGGGCTTCAATCACATCTGGCGCGCGCCCTCCGCAAGCCACCCGGGCGACCTGCTGTTCATCCAGGGCCACTCGGCGCCCGGCATCTATGGACGTGCCTTCCTCGAGGGGCGGCTAAGCGAGGAGCAGCTGCGGCACTTCCGCCAGGAGGCTGGCGGCCCCGGCGTCGGCCTCTCCTCCTATCCGCATCCGTGGCTCATGCCTGACTTCTGGCAGTTCCCGACGGTGTCGATGGGCCTCGGTCCGATGATGGCGATCTTTCAGGCGCGCTTCATCCGCTATCTCGAGCACCGCGGGATGGTGAAACCCTCGGACCGCAAGGTCTGGGCGTTCCTCGGCGATGGTGAGATGGATGAGCCCGAGTCGATGGGCGCACTCACCATGCCGGTGCGTGAGGGACTCGACAATCTGATCTTCGTCATCAACTGCAACCTGCAACGCCTCGATGGCCCGGTGCGGGGTAACGGCAAGATCATCCAGGAGCTCGAAGCCGCGTTTCTCGGCGCCGGCTGGAACGTCATCAAGGTGCTCTGGGGCTCGCGCTGGGATCCGCTGCTCGCGCGTGACCACCTCGGCCTGCTGCGCAAGGCCATGGAGGAGACGGTCGATGGCGAGTATCAGAACTTCAAGGCCAAGGGCGGCGCCTACACGCGTGAGCATTTCTTCGGCAAGTACCCCGATCTGAAGGCGATGGTCGCCAACATGTCGGACGACGAGATCTGGCGGCTCAACCGCGGCGGCCACGATCCGTTGAAGGTCTACGCCGCCTACGCCGCGGCCATGAATCACAAGGGGCAGCCGACCGTCATTCTCGCCAAGACCGTCAAGGGCTACGGGCTCGGCAAGGGCGGCGAAGGCCAGATGGTGGCGCACCAGCAGAAGAAGCTGTCCGAGGAGGACCTGCGCGCCTTCCGCGACCGATTCAACATTCCGGTGAGCGAGGCCGAGCTCGCCGAGCTGCGCTTCCGCACCTTCGCGCCGGGATCCGAAGAAGCGCAGTACCTGCACGAGAAGCGCGCAGCGCTCGGCGGTTCGCTGCCGGTGCGCCGGCACGCAGCGCCGCCGCTCACCGTGCCGCCGCTGCAGGCCTTCTCGGCGCTGCTCGAGGGCACGGGCGAGCGCGAGATCTCCAGCACCATGGCGTTCGTGCGCATCCTCACCGTGCTCCTCAAGGACAAGACCATCGGCCGCAACATCGTGCCGATCGTGCCGGATGAGGCACGCACCTTCGGCATGGAGGGATTGTTCCGGCAGATCGGCATTTACTCATCGGTGGGACAGCTCTACACCCCGCAGGATGCCGAGACCCTCATGTCCTACCGCGAGGACAAGAAGGGGCAGATGCTCGAGGAGGGCATCAACGAGGCGGGCTCGCTGTGCTCGTGGATGGCCGCCGGCACCGCCTACAGCAACCACGGCGTCAACATGGTGCCGTTCTTCATCTTCTACTCGATGTTTGGTTTCCAGCGGGTCGGAGATTTCATCTGGGCCTCGGGTGACATGCAGGCGCGCGGCTTTCTCATCGGCGCGACCGCCGGACGTACCACGCTGGCGGGTGAGGGGCTGCAGCACCAGGACGGTCACAGTCAGCTGGTGGCGACCACCGTCCCCAACTGCGTTGCCTACGACCCGGCGTACGCCTACGAGCTCGCAGTCATCATCCAGGATGGTCTGCGGCGCATGTATGGCGAGCAGCAGAGCATCTTCTACTACATCACCGTGATGAACGAGAACTACGCGCAACCGGCGATGCCGGCCGGCGCCGAAGCGGGGATCCTGAGCGGCGGGTACCTGGTGCAGGCGGGCGGACGCGGCAAGGTGCGCGCCACGCTGCTCGGCTCGGGCACCATTCTGCGCGAGTGTCTCGCGGCGGCGAAGATCCTCGAGAACGACTACGGCGTGCCGGCGGATGTGCTCTCCATCACGAGCTTCAGTGAGCTGCGCCGCGAGGCGCTCGAATGCGAGCGCTGGAACCTGCTGCACCCGGCCGAGAAAGCACGCGTACCTTACGTGCGCGCGCTGCTCGAGAAGCACCCCGGCCCCGCGGTCGCCGCCACCGACTACCTGCGTAGCGTGCCTGATCAGATCCGTCAGTGGGTTCCGGGACGGTACGTGACGCTCGGCACCGATGGCTTCGGCCGCTCGGACACGCGCGCGGCACTGCGGCGCCACTTCGAGGTGGACCGCAACTACATCGCGCTGGCGGCGCTCAAGGCGCTCGCCGATGAAGGACAGGTGGACCCGGCCACCGTGGCGCGCGCCATGCAGGCGCTCGGCGTCGATCCCTCCAAGCCCGTGCCCTGGAAGGTCTGAGCGAGCCCATGAGCGCCGCGGCCCAGACGCTAGAGGTGCGCGTGCCCGACATGGGCAACTTCAAGGACGTCGCGGTCATCGATGTGCTGGTGAAGCCCGGCGACAGCATCGCAATCGACACTCCGCTCGTCACGCTCGAATCGGACAAGGCGACGATGGACGTGCCCTCGACCGCGGTCGGCGTGGTCGAGAAAGTCCACACGAGCAAAGGTGGGAAGGTCAACACCGGCGATCTCATCGCCACCGTGCGCGCGGACGGCGCGCAGCGGGCTGCGCCAAGCGGCGATGGAAGCGAGCGCAAGGCGGCGCCGCCAGCCGCGGCAGCCGCACAGGCTCCGGCTCCCGCACCTGCCGCGGCGGCCCCACAGGCTCCGGCTCGCGCACTGCCGCCGGCGCCTCAGGGTGCGCCCGCTGCGGACACCTCGACGGCGAGCCCGCGCGGCGCGGTGCTCACGCCGCGCTCGCTCCTGGGCGTGCCGACCTCCTACCGCAGCGATCTCGCGCCGATCGATGAGCCGGGCTTCACGCGCGCTCATGCCAGTCCTTCGGTGCGCCGCTTCGCCCGCGAGCTCGGCGTGAATCTCACACAGGTGACCGGCCACGGCTTCAAGGACCGCGTCACCCACGATGACGTCAAGGCTTTCGTGAAGGGCACGCTGGCGACTCCTGCGACTCCTGCGGCGCCTGCGGGCGCGGCGCGTGCGCCGTCCACGGCCGTCCCTGCCGCACCTGCAGGAGCGCAGGCCTCCGCTGCGCGAGCTCCGGCGCCGGCCCCGTCCCCATCCCCTGCAGGGCCATTCGTCGATCCGGCGCAGTTTGGGCCCACCGCGCTCGAGCCGCTCTCGCGCATCCAGCGCATCTCGGGTCCGCGGCTCCAGGCGAGCTGGACCACCATCCCGCACGTCACGCAGTTCGATGAGGCGGACATCACCGAGCTCGAGCAGCTGCGCGCGAGTCTCAAGGATCGTGCGCAGGCGGCGGGCGTCAAGCTGACACCGCTCGCCTTCATCATGCGCGCCTGCGTCAAGGCGTTGCAGCAGTTTCCGCGCTTCAACTCGGCGCTGGCGCCGGATGGCGCCAACCTGATCGTGCGCAAGTACTTGCACCTCGGCTTCGCCGCCGACACACCCAACGGGCTCGTGGTCCCGGTGGTGCGCGATGCGGATCGCAAGGACATCTACGAGCTCGCGCGCCACCTCGCGCAACTTTCCGAGAAGGCCCGCACCGGCAAGTTGCCGCCGACCGACATGCAGGGCGGCTGCTTCACCATCTCCAGTCTCGGCGGCATCGGTGGCACGGCGTTCACCCCGATCATCAATCCCCCCGAGGTGGCGATTCTCGGGGTGTCGCGCGCCAGCATGCGTCCGATCTACCGCGATCTCACCTTCGTTCCGCGCCTGATGCTGCCGCTGTCACTATCCTACGATCACCGGGTGATCGATGGGGCGATGGCGGCGCGCTTCACCACCTGGCTTGCCCACGCGCTTGCCGAGCCCCGCGGCCTGCTCGAGGCCGTGCCGTGAGCGTCGAGCTGACGATCCCCGACATCGGCAATTTCACCGACGTCGATGTGGTGGATGTCCTGGTCAAGCCGGGCGACTCCATCGAGATCGACACCCCGCTCGTCACCCTCGAGACCGACAAGGCCTCGATGGACGTACCGGCCACCGCGGCCGGACGCATCAGCGAGGTGCTGCTGAAGCGCGGAGACAAGGTGTCCAAGGGCTC
>JAFAVO010000217.1 GCA_019242385.1 Gammaproteobacteria bacterium
CTTTCGTCTTCTCGAACGAAACGATCTGGTAGAAGGCGTGCAGGATTTCCTCTTTGGAAATGCCCTGGATCTTGGTGACGTCCACCGGCTTGCGCGCCTTGTTCTGGCGGTCGCGGTACTTGGCGGACTCGGCGTTGTCGAGCGCCAGCAGGAACGTCGTGACCGGCAGCTTGCGGCGGCGGTCGATACGGACGTACACGAGATCCTTCGCGTCGAACTCGAAGTCGAGCCACGAGCCGCGGTAAGGAATGATGCGCGCGGAGAACAGCAGCTTGCCCGAGGAGTGGGTCTTGCCGCGATCATGGTCGAAGAACACCCCGGGTGAGCGGTGCAGCTGCGAGACGATGACGCGCTCGGTACCGTTGATGACGAAGGTGCCGTTGTCGGTCATGAGCGGCAGCTCGCCGAGGTACACCTCCTGCTCGCGCACGTCCTTGACCGGCTTCTTGGCGCCCGCGGCTTCCTTGTCGAGCACCACCAGGCGCACCTTGACGCGCAGCGGTGCGGCATAGGTCAGGCCGCGCAGCTGACACTCCTTGACGTCGAACACCGGCTCGCCGAGCCGGTAGCTCACGTACTCGAGAGAGGCGTTGCCGCTGTAGCTCGAGATCGGGAACACGCTGCGGAATGCGGCGTGCAGGCCGATCGGATCGCGCCGGTCCTCCGGTTTGTCGACCTGGAGGAACTTGCGATACGAGTCGAGCTGGATGGCGAGCAGGTACGGCGTATCGAGAATGCTGGCCTGCTTGCCGAAGTTCTTGCGGATGCGCTTCTTCTCGGTGAAGGAATAAGCCATCGAGTGGTCACCTCAGGTCGTCGAATCGTTCCAAACTGAAAACAGGGAAAGACCCGCCATCGCCCCGCTGCGCGCCGTGAGCCTGCCAGGCACGCAGCGGAGGGCGGAGGGTCGGGCGCATGGAGCTCTTACTTGATCTCCACTTTCGCGCCGGCGTCCTCGAGCTTCTTCTTCATCGCCTCGGAATCGGCCTTGGACACGGCCTCCTTGACGGTCGAGGGAGCGCCCTCGACCAGGTCCTTCGCCTCCTTGAGGCCAAGCCCGGTGAGCTCGCGGATCACCTTGATGACGGTCACCTTCTTGTCCGCCGGGTACTCCTTCAGAGTCACGGTGAACTCGGTCTTCTCCTCCGCCGGAGCGGCGGCGGCAGCGCCCGCGCCCGGGGCGGCAGCCACGGCCACCGGGGCCGCGGCGGTGACACCGAACTTCTTCTCCATGTCGGAAACCAGTTCCATGACCTCCAGAAGGGTCATCTTGGAAATTGCATCGAGGATTTCGTCTTTGTTGACAGCCATGTGAGTCTCCAAAAAAGTTGTGATCGACCTCAGGCGCCCGCAGCCTGCTTCTGCTCACGCACCGCCGCGAGGGTGCGCGCCAGCTGCGATGCCGGCGCCGCGAGCGTGCCGGCGAGCTTCTGGATCGGTGCCTTGAGCACCCCCAGCAGCATCGACAGCGCCTGCTCGCGCGTCGGCAGGTTCGCGACCTTCTCGAGCTCCGCCGCGGGCAGCAGCTGCCCGCCCAGAGCCACGAGCGTCGCCACGAGCTTCTCGTTGCCCTTCGCGAAGTCCTTCACCACGCGCGCCGCCGCGCCTGGATCGTCCTTCGAGAAGGCGAGTACCAGCGGACCCTTGAGCTTCGGTCCCACAGATTCGAACGTCGTGCCCGCGAGTGCCTTGCGCGCCAGCGTGTTCTTCACCACACGCATGTACACGCCCTGGCGCCGCGCCCGGGCACGCAGCTCGGTCATCTGGGAAACCGTCAGGCCGCGATACTCGGCGGCTACGACCGACTGGGCATGTGCTGCCACCTCGGCCACCTCCGCCACGAGCGCCTTCTTGTCTTCCAGGTTGAGTGCCATTCAATCTCTCCTCTGAACGTGGACGGTGACCTCCACGCCTCGAGGAGCTCCTCGATGCGCATAGCGGTTCACCATCTGCGCAGGCGGTGCATTAAGAGGGCCGGGGCGGACGTGATGCCCACCTTCCCTCGCCTGCGGTCTTCGATGATGACCGGGATCATCGGCACCCCGGCCTGCCCCCGCGCGCCACCGCGCGGGATTCACGCGGCTCGCGCCAGAGCGCGAACCGCGTCCATCAAACTAAGAACTCAGATCGTCGCCTGGTCCACGGGCACGCCCGGCCCCATGGTCGAGGACAGCGTCACCCGCTTCAGATACACACCCTTCGACGAGGCGGGCTTCGCCTTCTGCAAATCGGCGATGAGCGCGTGCAGGTTCTCCTTCAGCGCATTCACCTCAAAGCTCGCCTTGCCGATCGTGCAATGCACGATGCCGGCCTTATCCACGCGGTAAGTCACCTGCCCGGCCTTGGCATTCTTCACCGCGGTGGCGACATCCGGTGTCACCGTCCCCACCTTGGGGTTCGGCATCAGTCCACGCGGACCTAAGATCTGGCCGAGCTGCCCGACCACGCGCATGGCGTCGGGACTGGCGATGACGCGGTCGAAGTTGATCTCGCCCGCTTTCACCTTGGCCGCAAGGTCCTCCAGACCCACGATGTCGGCGCCTGCCGCCTTCGCCACCTCCTGGTTCTTGCCGGAGGTGAACACGGCGACCCGCACCGTCTTGCCGGTACCGTGCGGCATCACGGTCGAGCCGCGTACCTGCTGGTCGGACTTGCTGGCATCGATGCCCAGATTCACTGCCGCATCCACCGTCTCGGCGAACTTGGCGGTCGCGAACTCCTTTACCAGCTTGATCGCCTCTTCGACCGGGTACGATTGCCCGGGGGTCAGCTTGGCTTTCCATGCCTTGATACGCTTAGCGATCGCCATATCACACCCCTTCCACATCGACGCCCATGCTGCGGGCACTGCCCGCGATGGTGCGCACCGCGGCGTCGAGGTCCGCGGCGGTGAGGTCGGGCTGCTTGAGCTTGGCGATCTCTTCGAGCTGCTTGCGCGAGATCTTGCCAACTTTGGCGGTATTGGGGGTGCCGCTGCCTTTTTCAATGCCGATCGCCTTGCGGATGAGGACCGCCGCCGGCGGGGTCTTCATCACGAAGGTAAAGCTGCGATCGGAATACACCGTGATCACCACCGGAATCGGCAGCCCCTTCTCCACTTTCTGGGTCTGCGCATTGAACTGCTTGCAGAACTCCATGATGTTCACGCCCTGCTGACCGAGCGCGGGGCCGATCGGGGGCGAGGGATTGGCAGAGCCTGCCGGCACCTGCAGCCTGATATAGCCCTGTACTTTCTTAGCCATCGATTACTGACCTCCAGGTTCCAGCGCCTTGCGGCTCCCTGTCGTTCATTGGGCAAAATTGCCTAGCGGCAATTTCGCCGGACATCACTCCGTCGGCCTCAATTCACGCCTTCTCGACCTGCGAGAAATCGAGCTCCACCGGGGTCGAGCGCCCGAGAATCTGCACCGCCACCTGCAGGCGGTTCTTCTCGTAGTTGACGCTCTCGACCACGCCGTTGAAATCGTTGAAGGGACCATCGACCACGCGCACCACCTCGCCGGGCTCGAACAGCACCTTGGGACGGGGCTTGTCGACCCCTTCCTCCACGCGACGCAGGATCTGGTTCGCTTCCTTGTCGCTGATGGCCGCGGGCCGCTCCGGGGTGCCGCCGATGAAGCCGAGCACCTTCGGCACATCGCGCACCAGGTGCCAGGTCTCCTCGTCCATCTCCATCTGCACCAGCACGTAGCCCGGATAGAACTTGCGCTCGCTCTTGCGCTTCTGGCCGTCGCGCATCTCGACCACCTCTTCGGTGGGGACGAGGATCTCGCCGAAGCGCTCAGCCAGGCCGGCGCGCTGGATGCGCTCCTTGAGCGAATCGGCCACGCGATGCTCGAAATTCGAGTAGGCGTGCACGACGTACCATTTCAGCGCCACGTTCAACCTCCCGTCCCCGTGAGCGCCTTGGTGGCCCACGCGAGTACGAGGTCCAGCACCCAGAAGAAAAGTCCTGCGATGATCACGAAGCCGAACACCACCACCGTGGTCTGCAGCGTCTCCTGCCGCGTCGGCCAGACGATCTTGCGCAGCTCGATACGCGCGAGCTCCAGGAAGCGGCGGAACTCGCTGCCATAAGTGGAGAAACCCACCACCACGGCGGCGAGCACCAGGCTGCCGAGCACCGGCAGCCAGCGCATCCAGGTCGCCTGATTGGCGAGCACGTAATAGCCGGCCACACCCGCGATCACGACCACGATCGCGGCAGCGAGCTTCACCTTGTCCGCCGTGCCGGCGTCCTGCACTCTGGTTTCGTCACTCATAACAATCTTTGGCAGGCCAGGAGGGAATCGAACCCCCAACCTGCGGTTTTGGAGACCGCCGCTCTGCCAATTGAGCTACTGGCCTAGGTTAATGGGCTGAAATGGGCCTGCGGCCATTTCAGCGGAATAAACGCACCACTCCGCATCTGCGGCGGGCAAAAGACGTGGCTCGATAACTCGATGCCACATTCACCCTTGCCAGCCGAACCCTTCGGGGCATCGGCGGCGCAGGGGCTTTTGCCCGCGACGCAAGCATTGGAGGCTGCAACGACTCGTTCAACACTCCTTACTTCACTTCAGGATCTTGGCGACGACGCCGGCGCCGACGGTCTTGCCGCCCTCGCGGATCGCAAACCTCAGGCCCTGATCCATCGCGATCGGGCTGATCAGCTCGA
>JAFAVO010000087.1 GCA_019242385.1 Gammaproteobacteria bacterium
ACGTTCGGAAAGCCGTTGATCGAGCCGCCGGATTGACTCGGCACGCTTCCAGCGCTCAGGCCGCGCATGAAGATCTGCACCTGGCCCGGACCCTGGGACGCCCCGCTCACGTTCGGCAAATGCCGGATCAGGTCATCGAAAGTCGTCACATTGAGACGCTGCAGTGTCTCGCCGCTCAGGGCCTGGATCGCAATCGGCACGTCCTGGACGTTCTCACTGCGCCGCTGGGCAGTGACGACGACTTCCTGGATCGAGGCGCTGCCCGGACCGGTGTCACTTCCGGCAGCCTGATCCGCGGCTGCTACCACTCCGGCCTGCGTTCCCAGAATCGCCGCTACCGCGCGCGCGATCTTCCGATTCGTTCTCATTCGTCCGAGCCCCCCAACCTGTACCGCGCCGCCATGGTTGCTGGCGACGGGCCTTATCATGAAATTGCCCGTCGTCGGCGGTTCTAGCCAGTCAGAAATATCATTGCGCCATGCAGAAATGTCATGAGCATCTCCGGCGAGCGCGTTGCATCGTGGAATGCAGCAGCCGCATACTCGACGCAAAAGGACAGGCCCGCAAGGCCTGAGCGAGGTAGCGGGGTTTGAGCAGCAACGCGATGGCGACCGCGCGGACCGAAGTCGCCCCGCTGCTTCAGCGCTGGTACGTCCTCAGCGTCATGTGCGCGGTGTACGCGGTCAATATCGCCGCCCGCTATGTCGTCACCACCGTCTTTGAACCCATACGACTCGAACTGAAGCTTACCGACGCCGGCGCCGCGTTCCTCACCGGGGTTCCACTCGCTCTTTTTTACGTGTCGTGCGGACTTCCGCTCGCCTGGCTCGCTGACCGCTCCAATAGGCGCAACATCGTGGCGGGATCACTGATCGTCTGGTCCGGGTTCACGGTACTTTGCGGCTTGTCGCAGTCGTACTGGCAGTTCCTCACCAGTCGCATCGGTGTCGGCGTCGGCGAGGCGGGCGCCACACCGCCCTCGACCGCAATCGTCTCTGACTGCTTTCCTGCGGAACGGCGTCCCATGGCGCTCAGCGTATTTGCGCTCGGCGCGCCGATAGGCGCCTGGCTGGGCGCAGACATGGCCGGCGCCGTCGCGCAGGCCTACGGCTGGCGCGCCGCGTTTTTTGCCCTGGGAGTACCGGGTGTCGTGCTCGGCCTGCTGGTGTTCCTGACCATCCGCGAGCCCCAGCGCGGACGCCTCGACGCCGTTGCCGCCGCGGGCAAGGCCTCGGCGCTCGAGTCACTGGGCTTCCTCTGGCGCCAGCGGGCCGCCTTCCACGTCATCATGGCAAGCGGTGTCTGCTCACTGTGGGGCTGGGGTCTCGCCTGGTTCACGCCGACTTTCCTCCTGCGGACCTACGGGCTTAACGTCGCCGAGGCCGGCGCGATCATGGGACACATCCATCTGGTCGGGGGCATCCTGGCGACGATCGTCGCCGCCTGGCTGATGTCGCGCCCCTTCATGCTGGACTCGCGCCGCGTACTGTGGGCGCTCGCCTGGGTCACGGGGTGCGCGACGGTGCTCTCGATCATCGCCTACTGGACGCACTCGTTGCCGATCGCGAAGGCCATGCTCTGGGCTTACGTTCCGGCGATCTATTTCTTCATCGGACCCTGCATGGCGCTGGTGCTGAATCTCGCTCCGAGCCACATGCGCTCGACCTTCACCGCCTGGTCGGTGCTCGTCGGTAACGTTTTCAACCTGATCGTCGCGGTGCAGGGCGTCGGTATCCTGAGCGACTGGTTCGGCGGTGCGCACGGGTCCGATGCCGCCTCGCTGCGCTTGGCGCTGCTGGTGCTCGCGCCCACCGGGTTCTGGGCGACCTGGCATTTCCTGCGCGGCGCCCGTACCGTCATGGTGGACATGAAGCGCGCGACGGCCTACAGCGGCCGTGAGGGCCAGGAGCTCACGTAAGTATGACCGGCACGCGCTCGGTAAAGCTGTTGTTGAGCTCTCTCCTCCTCGCCTGCCTGAGCGCCGTAGCCTGCCTGAGCGCCGTGGTGCGCGCGGCTGACATCAGAGTGCTCAACGAGGATGCGCATTTTGCCGAGGGACCGATCTGGTACAAGGGCAAGCTCTATTACGTCGAGTACGATCGCAATTCGGTCACCACCTGGGACGGGACCAAGAACAGCATATTCTGGTCAAAGAAGGGCTGCGGCCCCTCTGCGGTGATTCCAACCGCGCGCGGTGAGTTCCTCATCACCTGCTACGACAGCGGCTCGATCGGACGCATCTCGGCGGATGGCAAGGATCTTCCGCCCTACACGCACGACCATGATGGTCATCCTTTCGTCGGCCCCAATGATTTTGCCCCCGATCATCATGGCGGCATGTACTTCACCTGCTCGGGGACCGCCCCCGGACCGGTGATCGATGGCAAGATTTTCTACCTCGCCGCCGACGGCACGATCACGCAAGAAGCGGCCGACGTCCACAGTGCCAACGGCATCGTGGTCTCGAATGACGGCAAGACGCTCTACGCCATCGAGACCGAGGATCACCGACTGCTGCAGTTCGCGATCGCGCCCGATGGCTCACTGAGCGGGCGCCGGGTGTTCCTCGATCTCGATGAGCTCACCCACAACGTCGGCCCCATCTATCCCGATGGGGTAAAAATGGATTCCCGGGGGCAGCTGTACATCGGTCAGAACCCCCGCGACGTGCATGCGCCACTCGCGGGCACGATCTTCGTCGTTGATAGCGCCGGCAAGTTGCTGCGCACCCTCAAGCTCCCCTCCCCGGGTGTACCGAACCTCGCCTTGAGCCCGGACGAGAAGACCATCTACGTCATGGCACTCGATCAGCTCGACAAGTCACCCTACCAGGGCAAGGTCTACGCGATCGCAAACCGCTGACCCTGCGCGATGCGGGGAGCGGCCCGCGGTGCCCTCAACCTGCCAGCCAGCCCCCATCGATGACCAGATTCGACCCCGTGATGAAGCTCGCCCGGTCGCTCGCGAGGAACACCGCGGCATTGGCAATGTCCTGCGGGCGGCCGAAGCGTGGCCAGGGCGTGCGCTGGCGTTGATGCTCGAGCCGCGCGGGGTCCTTCGCCATCCCGCCTTTACCGGTGACGACCTTGCCGGGCGAGATGCAGTTGCACACGATGAGCTGCCGCGCGTAATCCACCGCGATCTGCTTGGTGATATAGATGGCCCCGGCCTTGCTCACGCCGTAGGGAAGCTCACCCGGTGAAGTCACCACACCCTGCTGAGAGCCGAGGTTGATGAGCCGGCCCCTCACTTCCTCGCGCGGCTCCTGCGTGATCATCTGCTGGACCGCGCGCTTGCAGCCGTAGAACATGCCGGTCAGGTTGACGCGCATGACCTCCTCCCACTGCGCGGGTTCGGTCTCGAGCAACGCCGTGCCGGAATAGGTGGCGGCGTTGTTGACCATGACATCGAGCCGCCCATGGCGCGCGACCGTGGTGGAGATCAGCGCGTCGACCTCTTGCCAACGCCCGACATTGGTCCTGTGGAAGGACGCAGCGCCACCGGCCCGCGCGATGAGCGCGGGCGTCGGCTCACCACCTTCCACGGGCTGCTCGCTGATGTCGGCCACCACTACGTGCGCGCCTTCACTCGCAAAGCTGATGGCGATCGCCCGACCGATTCCCGAGCTCGCCCCGGTGACGACAGCAATCCTTCCCGCGAGTAGACTGGACATTGACTTCGATTCCACGCTGGCGACGGCAGATTATAGGGTCATCGGCACTCGAACACCTTCGCGCCGAGGAAGCATGCATGTCCCGCCGCATCGAGCCGGATCTCGAGTTGGCCGCTTCACTGTTTGCAGCGCTCGCCGCGGCGACGCGGCGCGGGCGCGGCATCGTGCGCGACAGCTACGGCGCCGGCGAGCAGGCGGCCCACGACATCGTGCGCTCGGCGGCGAGCAGCCGCGGACTGGAGATCCGCGTGGATGCGCTCGGTAACCTCTTCATGACGCTGCCCGGACGCAAGCGCGACGCGCCGCGCATCATCATGGGATCGCACCTCGACAGCGTGCCCCAGGGGGGCAACTACGATGGCGCGGCCGGCGTGGTCGCCGGTGTATGCGCGCTCACGGCCATGCGCGCCGCGGGTATCGTGCCCGACTGCGATCTGGCGGTGATGGCGATTCGTGCGGAGGAGTCCGCATGGTTCGACATCGCTTATCTCGGCAGCGCCGGCGCTTTCGGACTGCTCGACCCGCAGTGTCTCTCGATCGGCAGGTCCGACAACGGCCAGAGCCTCGAGGCGACGCTGCAGCAGTGCGGCTTCGATCCGTGCCCGATTCGGGAGCGGCGGCCGCTCATGGATCCTGCGCACATCCGCGCTTACCTCGAGCTGCACATCGAGCAGGGTCCGACGCTGGTTGCCCGCGGACTGCCGGCCGCCGTGGTGAGCGGCATCCGCGGATGCAAGCGCTTCCGCAACGCACGCTGCCTCGGCGAGTATGCCCACTCGGGCGCGGTCGGGCGCGCGTACCGTCACGATGCGGTCGCTGCGACCGTGGCATTCCTTCACCACATGGATGGCATCTGGCGGCAGCATGAAGAGGCTGGCGAGGATCTCGTGCTGACCTCGGGCGAGCTCTATACCGACGCCGCGATGCACGGGCCGAGCAAGATCGCCGGAGAGACGCGCTTCGTGCTCGATATCCGCGGGCTTGCCGATGGCATCATGGAAGCCGTGGCGGCCGAGGCGCGCGCCGCGGCCGCGCGCCTCAGTGGCGAGTACCGGGTGCGCATCGATCTCGGCGCGACCAGCGACTCACCGGCCGCGGTGATGGACCGCCGGCTGCGATCGCGGCTGCTCGAGCTGCTCGAGACTCCGTTCGAGATGGCGAGCGGCGCGGGCCACGATGCCGCGGTGTTCGCCAAGACCGGCGTACCGAGTGCGATGATCTTCGTCCGCAACGAGAACGGCAGTCACAACCCGGACGAGGCCATGTCGCTCGAGGACTTCGGCGTCGGCACGCGTGCGCTGCTGCGCCTGCTGCTGGATTTTCCGTTTTGAGTCTCTGCGGGAGCGTGCCATGACATTGCTGGTAACGGGTGCGAGCGGATTCGTCATGAGCGTGCTCGCGCGCCGCTGGCTGGAAACCGCGCCGCAAGAGCGACTGGTGGTGCTCGATGCTGCTGCGCTCGATGCCCCGGCGCAGCGCTTTTTCGCCCCGTTCGCGCCACGCATATCGGTGGTAGTGGCCGATGTGACCGAGCCCACCGCCTGGGGAGCGGCGCTCGCCTCCCATGCGATCACGCACATCGTCCACGGCGCGACCATCACGCCGATATCACGCGGCACTGCTTCGCAGGCCTGCCGCGAGCCCGAGGCGGACAACCCGGCGGGTATCATCGATGTCAACGTCATGGGTACGGTTGCGCTGCTCGACTGGGCGCGGACCCTGCCGCAGCTGAAGCGATTCATCTATGTCAGCTCGGGCGCCGTCTACAAGCATCATGGACCGGATCATCCGGGTGAGCCCCTCCCCGAGGACGGCTACGTCATGCCGCGCCGGCTGTATGGCATCTCCAAGCTCGCTTCCGAGCTGATAGCCGAGCGCTTTGGCGATCTTTTTGGTCTGTCGACGGCCTCGGTCCGGCCCTCATCGGTGTACGGACCGATGGACCGTGTCACTGCCAGCCGCAACATGCACCATGTGCCGCACCGCATTGCCCGCCTGGCGCTCGATGGGGCCAAACGGGTGCGTGTGAATACGCTCGATGCCGTCGGTGACTACATCCATGCCGAGGACGTCGCAGACGCCATCATCTCGCTGCTGCGGGCGCCGCGCCTGCGCTACAGCGCTTACAACGTGGCCTGCGGTACGGCGGTGAGCATCGGCGAGATGGTGCGCTGGGCTGCGGAAAAGGTTCCGGGCTTCAGCGCCGAGGTGGTCGCTGCCGAGCAGGCCGATATCCTCCAGGACCCGGCGCTCAAGGATGGCATGTGGGGTGCGTACGACGTTGCGCGCATATTCGCCGAGACGGGCTGGAAGCCGCGCCCCATGCGTGCAGCGTTTCACGCCTACATGGACTGGCTGGTCGCCGAGCGCGCAGCGCAGTAGCCATGCCTGCATCGGAATCATACCCGCGCGATCTCACCGGCTACGGCGCGCGCGCCCCCGATCCGCACTGGCCGGGCGAAGCGCGCATTGCGGTCTCACTGGTGTTGAACTACGAAGAAGGCGGTGAGGCCTGCGTGCTGCACGGCGACGCCCACTCGGAGTCGGTACTGACCGATCTCGGAGCGGTCGAGGCCTTACCCGGCGCACGCAATCTGAACGTCGAATCCAACTTCGAATACGGCAGCCGGGTGGGTTTCTGGGAGATCATGCGGCTGCTGGAGAGCCGGCAGGCGGCGGCCACCGTCTATGCAGTCGGCATGGCGCTGGAGCGCAACCCGGAAGTCGCCGCGGCGCTCGCCCGCAGCGGCTTCGAGGTCGCCTGCCACGGCGAGCGCTGGATCGATTATCAGTTCGTGCCGCAGGAGATCGAGCGCGCTCACATGCTGCGCAACATCGCGACGGTCGCGCGCCTCATTGGCCGCAAGCCCGTCGGCTGGTACACGGGCCGGCCAAGTCCCAACACCCGGCGGCTGCTGGTCGAGATTGGCGGGTTCCTGTACGACAGCGATGCCTACAACGACGACCTGCCGTACTGGACGCAGGTTACTGGCAAGCGGCACCTGGTCATCCCCTATTCCTTCGACACCAACGACAGCCGTCTGCAGCGGGGCGGGGACTTCAGCACCGGCGAGCAGTTCTTCACTTACTGCCGGGACGCGTTCGACTGGCTCTACCGCATGGGAGTGGAAGGGCGCCCGCGCATGATGAGCATCGGGTTGCACGCGCGCATCATCGGGCGGCCCTCGCGTATCGGAGCGCTGGCGCGGCTCCTCGAGCACGTCCAGCGTCACGAGCGCGTATGGCTGTGCAACCGCTCGGCGATAGCGCAGCACTGGCTGGCGCACCACGCCCAGGGCTGAAGCATCCATGAGGAACGGAACGCACTGATGGAGCACAGTCCACCCCGGAAGGTGGCACTGCTGGCCAGCTGTCTGCTGAACCAGAATGCCAAAGTCTGTCAGGGCGCCAACTACCCCGGCGTCGTCACGCCGGTCGTGGAGGCGCTGCGCAGTCGCGGTTATGTGCTGCAACAGCTCCCCTGCCCCGAGCTGGCTTTCGCCGGAGCGCGCCGCTGGTGGGCCGTCTATGAGCAGTACGACACGCCGGCCTATCGCGCTCACTGCCGCCGGCTGGCGCAGGCGGTCGCGCCGCTGATCGAGCAGTACCTGCGCCGCGGTGATGAGGTGATCCTCATCGGCCTCGATGGGAGTCCATCGACCGGGGTGCGCTTCACCTCGAGCCAGCCCGACTGGGGCGGACGGCCCAACCGGCCCGAGGACGACTGGCAGATCGTGCCGCGTCGGGGCATCTGGATCGAGGAGCTGGAGGCTGAACTGGCGCGACGCGGCCTGCCGCCCATACCGGCGACCGGCTGGGCGCTCGATATGGGCCGCTTCGATGAGAGTGGCACGCGGCGCGACCTCGAGGAATTCCTGGATGCGCGCGCCGCGGCAGCGGAGGGACCGG
>JAFAVO010000173.1 GCA_019242385.1 Gammaproteobacteria bacterium
GCCCAACGCCAGGCCCTGCAGCAGCCGCAGCGCGATGAGCACCACCGGGGCAATCACTCCGACCTGCGCATAACTCGGCAGCAGACCGACCAGCGCGGTCGACAGACCCATGATCACGATGGTGATCAGAAAGGTGTATTTGCGGCCGACGAGGTCCCCGAGCCGGCCGAACACCAGCGCCCCGAACGGACGAACCGCAAAGCCGGCCGCAAAGGCGAGCAGCGCAAAGATGAACCCGGTCGTCTCGTTGACGCCCGAGAAGAACTGCTTCGAGATGATCGCCGCCAGGGATCCGTACAGATAAAAGTCGTACCACTCGAATACGGTTCCCAGGCTTGAGGCAAAAATGACACGACGGTGCGCCCGGTCAATCCCTGACTCGTACATCGGCAAATTGGTCGTAGCCACGGGATATGCTCCTGTGCCAGTTATTCTTTATGGTTTTTGCCGCAGACCGAAACGAGTCCAGTATTCCACACGCAACGCCAGAAACACAAAAGGTCCCCAGGTTGTGCCCAAAAAACAACAGCTGGTTGCCTTTGGGAACCCAACCCCGGGGAGCCCTGTTATTTCGAATATGAAGCTTGGATCAGTTGTATGACGGTTGTATGACAGGCGAACCGCCGGTCAAAAGAAGAAGCCTGAATTGGTGAGAGCCGGCCGGGGCGGGCCGCCCCCTGCGGATGGCGCTTCGCGCTAAAGACCGGCGAGCTTGCTGTGGGTCTGCGCGGCTTCTTCTTCGGACAAGGGACGGGTTTCGGCCGAGGAGCGCTGCACGAGCTCGGCGAATTGCGCCGGCTGCAGCGCCGGGCTGAAGTAGAAACCCTGGTACTGATCGCAGCCGAGCTCGGCAAGCAGTGCGAGCTGCTCGGGAGTCTCCACGCCCTCGGCGATCACCTTCAGATGCAGGCTGTGGGCGAGTGAGATGATCGCGCGGACGATCGAGGCGTCCTCCGCCCTTCGGGTCATCTCGGTGACGAAGCAGCGATCGATCTTCAGCTTGTCGATTGGAAAGCGGCGCAGGTAGCTCATGCTCGAGTAGCCGGTGCCGAAATCATCCACCGAGACCAGCACGCCCATGCGACTGATGGACTCGAGGATGACGATCGACTCCTCGGCATCGCTCATCACGGCACTTTCGGTGAGCTCGACTTCGAGGTATTGCGGATCGAGCTGCGCGGCCTCGAGCGCCCCGCGGATCTGCTCGACCAGATTGGCGAGGCGGAATTGCGAGGGAGCGAGGTTTACCGAAATACGCATCGGGCGCAGGCCCTGCTGTTGCCACGCCTTGGCCTGGCGGCAGGCCTCGAACAGCACCCATTCCCCGATGCTATCGAGCAGCCCGCTTTCCTCCGCGACCTGGATGAATTCCTTGGGCGGGATGAGACCGCGCTGCGGATGACGCCAGCGTATCAGCGCCTCGGCGCTGTTGATGCGACCGCTGCAGGTATCGACCTTGGGCTGATACTGCAGCTCGAACTGTCCCGCGCGCAGCGCCTCATGCAGCTCGCTCTCGAGCCGGACCCGGTCCTGACTCACCGTGGTCATGCCTTCGGCATAGCACTGGACATTGTTCCGGCCCCGCTCCTTCGCGCTATACATGGCGGCATCGGCGCGCGCCAGCAGCGCATCGACCGTCGCGCCATCGGCGGGATAGAAAGCGATGCCGATACTCGGCGAGATATGGACATCGATGCCGAGCAGCCGCATCGCCGGGCGCATCGCCTCAATCGCGCGCCGGCCGATCGCGACCGCCTCGGGGCGCGTCACGGGTCCACCCACCAGAATCACGAACTCATCGCCGCCGAGCCGTACGGTGGTGTCGACCTCGCGCACTGCGGCCTTGAGACGCTGGGCGACCTCGCGCAACAGGTCATCCCCCGCGCGGTGCCCGAGGGAATCGTTGATCAGCTTGAAGCGGTCGAGATCGACCACCAGCAGGGCAAATTCGTGGCCCTGGCGGTTCGCCTGGGCGATGGCCTGCGCCACGCGATCATCGAGCAGCAGGCGGTTCGGCAGACCGGTGAGCGCATCGTGCGAAGCGAGGTGCCGCAGCTGCCGGTTGGCCGCCTCGAGCCCGCGGGTTCGATCGGTCACTGCACGCTCGAGACTGTCGATGTGATGCTTCAGCGCGCGCGCGTTCTGCCACTTGCGGCTGAGCGCGCTCGCTGACTGCAGGATCTCGATCGGCTCGAAGGGCTTTTTGATGACAATCAGCTTGTCGGAGTGCCCGAGCCGGCTCAGGAGCTCCAGCCAGTCGTAGTCGGTGTAGGCGGAGCACACCACCACCTGCACCTCCGGATCAATCTTCCAGAGCTGCTCGATGGTCTCCAACCCGTCCCAGCCCGGCGGCATGCGCATGTCGATGAATGCGACGGAGTAGGGGCGGCCCTCATCGAGGGCCCGGCGGGCGCGCTCGACGCCATCGCGACCCTGCATCGCCGAGTCGACATCGAAGCTTGGACTGTCCTCCATGCTCTGCTCGCCGAACAGCGCTGCCTCGGCGCTCGAGAGCTTGGCCTGCTCGCGTCCGCTGAGGATCTTGCGGTAATCCTCATGGATGCGCGGATTGTCATCGATCGTGAGCAGGCGATGGATGAGCAGATCGGCCTCAGCGGCCATGGCTGGCCTCCGCAG
>JAFAVO010000191.1 GCA_019242385.1 Gammaproteobacteria bacterium
GCTCGCGGCCGGCCCGACCGCCGCCGCGCTCATCACCGGCAACACCGTGGTGCTGAAGGGGGCGACCGCAACGCCCTGGGCCGGACGGCTGCTCGCCGACTGCCTGCGGGATGCGGGGCTGCCCGCCGGAGTCTTCAACTATCTCAGCGGCTCCGCGCAGGAGCTCGGTGCGGCGCTGGTCGATTCCCCGCTCACTGCAGGAGTGACCTTCACCGGCTCCTACGAGGTCGGCCGGCAGATCTCGCTCAAGCTCCAGTCGGGCGCCTACGCGCGGCCGTGCATCGCCGAGATGGGCGGCAAGAATGCCTGCATCGTCACTGCGCGCGCCGACCTCACGCGTGCCGCGGCCGGCATCCTGCGCTCGGGCTTTGGCATGGGCGGGCAGAAGTGCTCGGCGCTCTCGCGGCTCTACGTCGATCAGAAGGTGGCCGATGCGCTGATCGACAAGCTGCTCACGCAGATGGCCGCGGTGAAGATCGGAGATCCCGCGGTGCGCGAGAACTGGCTGGGGCCCGTCGCCACGCGCTCCGGGTATGAGGACTTTGCTCGCTACGTCGCGCAGCTGCGCAGCGGCGGTGCGCGCATCCTCTCAGGCGGTGAGCAACTGCGCGAGGGAGCCCTGGCGCACGGCTTCTTCGTGCGGCCGACGCTCGCCGAGGCCGGCGCCGAGCACCCGCTGTGGCAAAGAGAAATGTTTCTGCCAATCGTGATGCTGCAGCGGGTGGCCTCGAACGATGAGGCGATGGCGCTCGCTAATGCCTCACCGCTCGGACTTACGGCCGGCTTCTACGGCGCGAACGAGGAGATCCCCTGGTTTCAGGATCACATCGAGGCCGGGGTCACCTACGCGAACCGGCCGCAGGGCGCCACCACCGGCGCGTGGCCCGGATATCAGGCCTTCGGTGGCTGGAAAGGCTCGGGCTCCACCGGCAAGGCGATCGGCTCGTACTACTACCTGCCGCAGTACCTGCGCGAGCAGTCGCAGACCATCGTCGAGTGAGCGCATGCGGCTGCTGCCACTGCGGGATGCGATCGGCACGTACGTGAAGGACGGTGCGAGTGTCGCCCTCGAGGGCTTCACGCACCTGATCCCCTTTGCGGCGGGGCAGGAGATCATCCGCCAGCAGCGCCGCGGCCTGCACCTGATCCGCATGACCCCGGATCTGGTGTATGACCAGATGATCGGCATGGGCTGCGCGACGCGGCTCACCTTCTCCTGGGGCGGCAATCCCGGGGTGGGCTCACTCCACCGTCTGCGCGATGCGGTCGAGCGCGGCTGGCCGCAACCGCTCACGCTCGCCGAATTCACCCATGCGGAGATGGCGGTCGCCTACGAGGCCGGAGCGAGTGGACTTCCCTGCGGGATCATGCGCCGCCCGGTCGCGAGCGATCTCGCCAAGGTTCCGGGGGCGACCGTGCAGGAGCTGCGCTGCCCCTTCAGCGGCGACACGCTCGCGCTCGTCCCGGCGCTCAAGCCCGATGTCACCATCCTGCACGCGCAGCAGATCGACGCCCGCGGCAACGTGCTCATCCGCGGCATCGTAGGTGCGGCCAAGGAAGCCGCCATGGCGGCAACGCAACTGCTCATCACGGTCGAGGAGCAGGTGGACACGCTGCGCGCCGACATGAATGCACTGATCCTCCCCTCCTGGGTGATCACCGCCGCGAGCATCGTGCCCGGCGGCGCCTACCCCTCCTACGCCCAGGGCTACTACCCGCGCGATAACGCTTTTTACCTGGCGTGGGATGAGATCGCGCGCGAGCGCAGCAGCTTCAGCGCCTGGATGGACCGCCACGTGCTCGGAGTGGCCGATCATGCCGCGCTCCTGCGCACCCTCGGTGTGGCGGCCTGATGCCATGAGACTCCAATGAGCGCAGCGGATTACACCCGCGATGAGATGATGACCGTGACCGCGGCGCGGCAGCTGCGCAATGGCGCGGTGTGCTTCGTCGGCATCGGCCTGCCGAGCGCGGCCTGCAATCTCGCGCGCCTTACGCACGCCCCGGACCTGGTGCTCGTCTACGAGTCGGGTACCGTGGGTGTGCAGCCGGTGGTGCTGCCGCTTTCGATCGGCGACAGCGAGCTCGCCGAGACCGCGACCTGCATCGTGCCGCTGCCGGAGATCTTCACGCACTATCTGCAGCGTGGCCGCATCGATGTCGGGTTTCTCGGCGCGGCACAGATCGATCGCTTCGGTAATCTCAACAGCACGGTGATCGGCGACTACGCGCATCCGCAGGTGCGACTGCCGGGCGCAGGCGGTGCACCGGAAATCGCCGCTTACGCTCGCGAGGTGCTCGTGGTGATGAAGCAGACGGCACGGAGTTTCGTCGGGCAGCTCGACTTCCGCACCTCCTGTGGCTACCTGGAGGGCGCCGGCGCGCGTCAGGCGCGGCGCCTCCCGGGCGCGGGCCCGAAGGCCGTCATCACCGATTACGGCGTGTTGCGCCCGGACCCGACGACCGACGAGCTGGAGCTCACTGCGCTCTACCCGGGCGTCACTATCGATTCCGCGCGCGCGGCCACCGGCTGGCCGCTGCGCACAGCCAGAACCCCCGAGGTCGTGCCCCCGCCCGAACGGCGGGAGCTCGAGGTGTTGCGCGACCTGCATGCGCGAACCCGAGCCGCGCACACCCGTCCCATAAAGATCGAGATCGAGGTGCCAACATGAGCTCACCCATGAAAACCGACGCGCGCGCGGCGCACATCTCCATGAGGCTTCCGGGACCGAAGGCGCAGGCGCTCATTGCCCGTGACCGACAGGTCACCACTCCCTCTTATCCGCGTGACTACCCCTTCGTCATCGCCAAGGGCCGGGGAGCTGAGGTGTGGGACGTCGATGGCAACCGCTTCCTCGACTTCATGAGCGGCATCGGGGTGTGCAGCACCGGACACGCGCACCCGCAGGTGGTGCAGGCGATCCGCGAGGCGACGGAGGATTTCCTGCACATCTCCTCGGACTACTGGCACGAGCGCATGACGCGGCTCGCCGAGCGGCTGAACGGCCTCAATCCGGTCGGCGAACCCGCGCAGGTGTTCCTGTGCCAGAGCGGCACCGAATCGGTCGAAGCGGCCCTCAAGCTCGCGCGCTACGTCACCAACCGTCCGCGCTTCATCGGCTTCCTCGGCGGTTTTCATGGCCGCTCGATGGGCTCGCTCGCTTTCACCTCGAGCAAATACACCCAGCAGGCGGGATTCTTCCCCACCATGCCGGGCGTCACGCACGTGCCCTACCCGAATCTCTACCGGCCGCTCTTCGCCGGCGCCGATCAGGGCCAGGCGGTCATCGACTACATCGAGAACATCCTCTTCCAGAACAACCTGCCGCCGAAGGAAGTCGCGGCCGTGTTGGTCGAGCCGATCCAGGGTGAAGGCGGCTACATCGTGCCGCCGGATGGCTTCCTCGCGGCGCTGCGCGCACTCTGCGACCGGCACGGCATGCTGCTCATTTTCGATGAAGTGCAGTGCGGTATCGGCCGCGCGGGCAAGATGTTCGCGAGCCAGCACTGGGGAGTGACCCCGGACATCATGTCGCTCGCCAAGGGCCTCGCCTCCGGTTTGCCGCTCGGGGCGATGGTGGCGCGCCGCCGGCTCATGGAGCAGTGGAAGCGCGGCGCACACGGCAACACCTTCGGCGGCAACCCGCTCAGCTGCGCCGCGGCGCTCGCCACACTCGACCTGGTCGAGCGTGAGTACGCCGCAAACTCCGCCAGCGTGGGCGACTATTTCATCGGCCGGTTGCGCGAGCTCAAGGAGCGACACGCCTGCATCGGCGATGTACGCGGCAAGGGACTCATGATCGGGATGGAGCTGGTGACCGACCGGACGAGCAAGGCGCCGGCGCGCGCACTGTGCGATGCGGTGCTGACCCGGGCCTTCCACCAGGGGCTGCTGCTGCTCGCCTGCGGCCAGAGCACGGTGCGCTTCATTCCACCCCTC
>JAFAVO010000207.1 GCA_019242385.1 Gammaproteobacteria bacterium
AATTGTTTCACGCCGAGGCCGACGTCGATTACTACGATCGCGAGAGCATCGAGCCCGCGCGGTAGGAGTGCCGAGCGCGTCGGCACTGCGCCACATTACGTTTCGTTAAGACCGTCACCCAGTGGGGGAACTGTGACGTTATGCGCCTCATGCAGCCGGGGCTTTCCCATACGCTGGCTGCCCCACAACATCAGGGTGGCATTATGTCGAAACCTCCCAGCAGCCTGCAGGTCAGATTCGCGCCGCTGGGCGCTGTAACGCTGCTCGCAGCCGCCGCCGCGCAGCTGACGGGCTGTGTAGCAGCTCCACCCCCACCGCCGCCCCGTGTCGTCGTAGCAGCGCCGGTCGTGGAGGCAGCAGTGCAGGTGAACGAGGCTCCGCCGCCGCTCCCTGCCTACGAGCAGCCGCCCTGTCCGGTGGAGGGTTATATCTGGACGCCGGGCTACTGGGCCTGGACTCCGGCGGGCTATTACTGGGTGCCCGGCACCTGGGTTGCTCCGCCGCGCGTCGGAGTGTTGTGGACCCCGGGCTACTGGGGCTTCGTTGGCGGTGTGTATGTTTTCCACGCCGGCTACTGGGGTCCGCACGTCGGTTTCTATGGTGGCGTCAATTACGGTTTCGGATACGGTGGCGTCGGTTTCGCCGGCGGCCGCTGGGTCGGCAGCTCCTTCGCTTACAACCAGTCGGTCACCAACGTCAATGTGACGGTGGTGCATAACACCTATAACGAGACCGTGGTGAACAATGTCACGGTCAACCGTGTGAGCTACAACGGCGGCGGCGGTGGGACTGTCGCAAGCCCGACCGCGGAGGAGCGCCTCGCGGCTCAGGAGCCGCACGTCGCTCCGACTCCGGCGCAGCATCAGCACGTGCAGCAGGCCGCGGCCAACCCAGCCCTGTTTGCGAAGAACAACGGCGGCCGTCCCTCGATCGCCGCCACTCCGCACGCCTCGGCCTTCAACGCGCCGGGGGTCGTCGGTGCGCACGGGGCTGCAGCCGCGCCGCCGCACGCCCAGGCCGTTACAGCCCACCCCCATCCGACTGGCCCCGCAAATGCGGCGTCACGCCATCCTCAGCCGGGCGCCGGGAGCGCTGGCGTCCCGAACGGCAAGGCGCAGGGTCAAAAACCCAAGCACCCGAAGCAGCCGGAGGGCGGCGGCCACGAGGAGAAGACCGCCCAGCGTTGAACGCTGTGCGCACCACGCAGTACCCCATCGCCGGCGCAGCCCGCGCGCCTACGCGGGACGCCGTCCCCGGCCACGCCGCTCGCGTACCGGACCTGCAGTCGCACTGGGATGGGCGATGGCGGGCAGCGTCTCCGGCAACGGCTGGTCGGTCGTGAGTCCTGACTTGATGATGCGCAGCATTTCGGCATCGATGAGTGGATCGGTAGCGGGCGAGCCATAGATGGCGAGCAATCGCTCGACCTCGGCCTTCACCCGTTGATCGAGGCTTCGCCCACCCTCCTGGAGCCAGGTCTCGCGATTGACCCGATCGAACACCGTGCCCGGCAGGTACAGCTCGCGCGGCCAGTAGCTGAGGGTGTGTGTCGCCGTGAGCAAATGCTTCTCCTGCAGCAACTGGCGCACCAGCTCCACCGTCGGCAGGTCGTCCATCACCGCGAACTCCCGGCAGAAGTGCAGCGCCTGCCCGCAGAGCTCATCATCGAACACCAGCTTCTCGAGGCTGAAGGTCAGCACGTAGTCGAGCATGCCAGGGCCGGACACCGAGTTGACCCCGGTGATCGCCGCCAGCAGCGCACCCGCGAAGGTCTCCGCGCCGGCCTGCGCATCGAGGAACTTACCCTCGCTCAGTGCCATGTAGCTTTGCGTAGGCAACCGCAGGGACTTGGCGATCTCCACGTACGCAGCGTTCAGGTGCAGTGTCTCGATGGCGGCCATCGGTGACATCGCGGTCTTCATGTGGAAGGTCGCCGGCGCCCCGCCGAAGAGCACCGGCGTACCCGGACGCACCATCTGCGCCATGGTGAGTCCCGCGAGCACGTCGGCGACGTGCATGACGGTCGCCCCCACGAGCGTCACCGGGGCAATGAGCCCCATGAGCGTCACCGGCACGATCTCCACCGGGATGCCGAACTCGGCGCAGTCCATGAGGTTCTGACAGGAGTCCTCGCTGTAGCGATAGAAGCCGGTTGCGGTAACGGTGAAGATCGACATCGGGCGGGCGACGAGGTCGGCCTTGTCGCGCCGGAACAGCTGCATCATCTCCGCCATGCGCGGCACGCCGTGCTCGCTGAAGGCTCCCGACACCACTGGCTTCAGGGAGTTGGTGAGCACCAGATACAGCCGCCAGGCGTCCGAGACCTGCGGCTCGATGTCGTTGGTGGAGAAAGCGGTCGCCAGGTAGCCGAGATTCTTCAGTCCATCGGCGACCCGTACGTACTCGATGAAGTCGCGCGTATTGGAGTGGCGCGTCTCGCCGGTGCGATGGTCGAGCACCTGCAGTCCGCTCGAGCCCGGGACGAAATGCACCCTGTCTCCGGCGAGCTCGGTGTACGCGCGCCCATCGCGGTCGTGGAGCGCGATCGACTTCGGGGCGCTCTCGATGGCCCGCTCGACGCACTCCGGAGGGAAGAGCACGCGCTCGGCATCATCGGCGGTGCGCGCAAGCTTCAGGCCCTGCTCGAGGAGCCGCTGCCGCAGCCGCGCGCCGCGCACCTCGATGCCGATCTCGGCGAGGATCCGCTTGGCTTCTTCCAGGATCGGCCGCACGAGATCATCGGGGACGACGCGCAGTCGCGGTCTCATCGAGGGCACCTTGGGCTTCGAGCAGCCCAAGGAGGATGACGAACGTTTGCGGAACGCACAACCCCGGCGGGGTGGCCCGGGGGTGCAAGGCTCAGCGCCGGGGCGG
Source organism: Gammaproteobacteria bacterium (assembly GCA_019242385.1). Classification (GTDB taxonomy): domain Bacteria; phylum Pseudomonadota; class Gammaproteobacteria; order Steroidobacterales; family Steroidobacteraceae; genus 13-2-20CM-66-19. Next base: position 2,875 of record JAFAVO010000207.1, read on the forward strand.
CTTCGGCTGCAGCTCCTGGGCGAGCTTGAGGAGCTCGGCCGACATCTTCTGGCGCAGCGTGGGGCTCCAGTGGCGGGTCATGCGCTGATAGGCCTCGAGCTCTGCGTTCGATGGCGCGCGGCGCCGAAAAGGGACAACCTTGCTGTCGCTCACTGCAACCTCTGCGCGGCGAGATGGACAGATTATGCGTCGCGCCGGCAGCAGGATTTGTGCGCGTGTTCGCAACTTTCTGCCTCAGTGAAAGCGCGGCCAGCCCACCCAGCCGTACTGCCAGGAGGCAAAGATCGAGCGGTAGTTGCCACCGTAGCGGACGTAGGCGCCATCGCTGTAGCTGATCTTGATGGAATTGCGTGCGCTGAGCGGAATGGAAGCGGTGATGCCGACGCGCGAGCTGCGTTGGTAACTCGCCGGGTTCGACACACCGTTCACGCTGGTTTCCCCACCCGCCCAGAAGTTCGCATCGAGGGAGATCCACAGGCGCGGCTGGAGGTCGTAGCTCAGGTGCGCCTCGAGCGCAGTGACCGGACGCTGCGACCTCGAGCGTGTCCCCGCAAAGTACTGGTTGCGTGAGAAGAATTCCGGGTTCTCGGTGAAGAACCACTCGGCCGCGTAGCCATCGAGTACCCAGCGGGAGAAGCGCTGCGAATAGCCGACCTCGGGCTTGAACGCCCAGCGATTGGTGCCGAGATTGACCAGCGCCGTCGGATCGTACTGCCCCGTCGGCGCCACGATCTTGAGGCTGACCCCGAGCAGGACGTCCTGACGCCACTTCATGAATTCCGCAGGCTCCATCGCGGGCCCACCGATGAGGTTCACGGCGAGCCGCACCGAGGAATCGAGCAGCCCGGAGCGATGCGCATGCCGCGGTGCATCGGAGACCTCTCCCGAGAATTCCCCGACCGCGTAGGGTAGCGCCAGGGCAAGGTTCGCCGAGCGGCCGAAGAGCGCAAGGCTGCGGTAGTAGCCCAACGCTGCGATATCGACCGCCGAATGGGCATCGGTGATCGGGGCGGCGCCGCTGAGGTCCGGGTTACCTTCGAGGTGGGAGTAACCGAGGTTGATGACGTTCGTGTCGACGGGCGTGATCAGGTATGCACGCGGATTGAGCTCCTGGGCGAGCGCACCCTGGTCGGCAAACCACCCCGGCAGCAGCAGCAGACCGGCGATGATGCGCGCAGGTCCGTGCAAAGAAGAAGCTGCCGCCGTGCTCACTTTCCAAGTGCTCAACGTGCCCGGCGGCCCTTCGTCCGGGTCCGTCGCGGACTCCTGCGTGGTGCCGGCCGGGCCCGCTGGTAGGGATTCTCGTCCGTGCGGTACTCGATGAATACCGGGGTGGCAAACAGGTCGTAGCTCTTGCGGAATACGTTGGCAAGATATCGCGTATAGGCCTCGGGGACAGCCGCGGTCTGGTTGCCGTGGATCACGATGCGCGGCGGATTGCGTCCACCCTGGTGCGCATAGCGCAGCTTGATGCGCCGGCCGCGCACCAGCGGCGGCTGGTGCACGGTCAGCGCGTCCTCGAGGGTGCGGGTGAGCTCGCGGGTCGGCATGGTGCGCATGGCTGCCTCGTACGCACGCACCGTCGAGTGCATGAGCTCGCCCACCCCCGTACCGTGCCGCGCCGATATGAAGTGCAACGGCGCGAACGGCACGAAATCGAGCTTCAGGGCGAGCTGGCGGTGGATCTGCTCGCGTTGCTCGGTGGGAATGCCGTCCCACTTGTTGACCGCGATGATGAGCGCGCGGCCGCGCTCGAGGGCGAGGCCGAGCACACTGGCGTCCTGCTCGGCGACCGTATCGTGCGCATCGAGGACCAGTATGACCACGTGGGCTTCCGCGATCGCCTGGAGCGTCTTGGCGACGCTCGCCCGCTCGACCGCGTCCTCCACCCGCGCGCGGCGGCGCACTCCCGCGGTATCGATGAGCAGGAAACGCCGCCCGTCGCGCTCAAAGGGCACGAGGATACTGTCGCGTGTGGTGCCTGGCTCCTCACTGGCGATGACCCGCTCCTCGCCCAGCAGCCGGTTGACCAGCGTCGACTTGCCGACATTCGGCCGCCCGATGATGGCGATGCGCACCGCGCCCGCCTCCTCGCTTTCGGGCGGCTGTGCATCGAAGCCATCGAGCACCTGCGTCATCAGCTCATCGCAGCCGCTGCCGTGGGCCGCGGCGATGAGGCGTGGGGCCCCGAAGCCGAGTCCATGGAAATCTGCCGCCGCCACGTCGGGGTCGAGCCCCTCGCCCTTGTTGAGCGCGAGGGTGACCGGCTTGCCGGAGCGGCGCAGCTCCCGGGCGACGAACTGATCCTCGCTCGAGAGCCCGCTGCGGGCATCGGCGATGAAGATCAGGCGATCCGCCTCCTCCACCGCACGTTGCGTCTGCGCGCGCATCTGCGCCTCGATGCCGCGTGGATTCTCGATGAGGCCGCCGGTGTCGATGACGACGTACGGAACCGGCCCCACCCGCCCGAAACCGTATTGCCGGTCGCGCGTGAGCCCTGGCACGTCCGCCACGATGGCATCCCGCGTTCCGGTGAGCACGTTGAAGAGCGTCGACTTGCCGACGTTCGGGCGGCCTACGAGCGCGATGACGGGCAACATGGCGACGTCCGCGCCCGCTCGCGCCGCTATTTGTCCGGCGCGGGCGCGGCCGTGCGCGTCGTCGGCGCCGCGAGCGGCTTCACCCGATAGGCATTGATCTGCCCGCGGTCGCTCGCCACCACCAGCACATCACCGACCACCAGGGGTTGGGTGCTGATGCGCCCGGCGCCCGTACCAATGCGTGCGGCCAGCGCGCCGCTCGCCTTGTCGAGCCAATGGAGGTAGCCCTGGAAATCCCCGACTACGACGCTATCGTCCATCACCGCGACCGGTGAGAGCCCGCGGTGCAGCAGCACGTTCTGCCGCCACACCTCGGCGCCCGTGCGCGCCTTGAGCGCGGCCACGATGCCGTCGGAATCCGCGAGATAGAGCGTGTCCTCATCCAGTGTCAGGCCGCGGTAGCTCGATTCCTCGTGCGACCACCACACCTGTCCGGTGTCGAGGGCCAGCATCGCGACCCGGCCCTGGAAGCCGACCGCGTACACGTCGCGCCCGGCGACGCGCACTGGCGAATCGATGTCATCGAGCCGCTCGAGCTCGGTGCGGCCGTGGGGCGGGGTGACCGTCGCCTCCCACTGCACCGAGCCGTCGCCGGCGTTGACGGCCACGACCTTGCCGTTGTCGAACCCGCTGAGCACCAGGTCGCCCGAGATCACCGGACTCGCGGTACCGCGCAGGGAGAGGCGCGGCACCTGCTGGTCGGTCGCCCACAGCTCATGGCCATCCTCGGGGCTGAGCGCATGCAGCCGGCCATCGACCGTGCGCACCGCGATCAGCCGCGCGGAGATCGCGGCGGGCGCGAGCACCTCGCCATTCAGACGCACCTTCCAGCGGTTGTGGCCGTTGGCAGCATCGAATGCGAACAGCTGCCCATCGCTGGCCCCGACCACGACCAGCTGCTCATTCGAGGAGGTGCCGCCGGACAGTGGCGCTCCGCTCCTCGTGTGCCACAGCACATGGCCGGTGGCCAGATCGAGCGCGACGACCTCGCCCTTGTGGCCTGCGGCATAGACGCGGCTGTCGGTGATCGAGATGCCCTGGCCGAGTCTGAGGACCGCGGTCTTCTTGTCACCCATGTTGTGACCCCAGAGGTGCGTCACGCGCAGGCTGGGGTGCGGAAGCGGAGTCAGCTTCGCCGGTTGATCGACATTCTTGTCCTTGGAGCAGCCCGCGATCAGCAGCACTCCGGCGAGCAGCGCAGCCGCGAATGTCAGCGCGGGCTGCGAATTCCTCGAGTGTTGCATTGCGCTCATGCTCACTTGCCAGCGGCCGGGGTGGCGGCACGCGCTGGCGCCGTGTTGGCGGCAGCGGAGGCGGGAGCCGCCGGTGCGCCACTCTCGAGATCCGCGATCTTCAGCTGCAGGAGCGAGGTTTCGGTGCTCTCCGAGCCTGCGGTGCGCGCACTGCGATACTCGCTGAGGGCTGCCGCCTTGTCGCCCTTGGCGTAGTAGGCATCGCCGCGCACCTCATGGTAGCGCGCCGCGAACGCACCGGGTGTCGCTTCGGTGCCGAGAGTCGCGAGTGCGCTCTCGGCCTTGCCCTGGGCGATCTGCACCCGTGCGAGGCGCAGTCGCGCGACCCGGGCGAGCTCCTGGTCCTTGGAGTGCTCGGCGACCGCCGCGAGCTCATTGGCCGCGCGATCGAGCTGCGCCTCATCGACATACATGCGCGCGGCGAGCAGGCGCGCCTGGTCGGTGTAGGGCGAGCCGGCGTAATCGCGCTCCAGCTCACCGAGCAGCACCAGAGGCTGCGTGCGATCGCCGCGCTCGAGCGCCTGGACCATCTGCATGTACTTGGATCCGGCCTGAAGCTCGCGCGCGTCCTGGTGGCCCTGCCACCAGCGCCAGCCGAACACGACGGCCGCTACCACGGCGATGGCCAGCAGTGCCGCCGGTGCGTTCTCGCGCACCTGCCCCTTCAGCCATTCCCACTGCTCTTTCTCAGACAGGTAATCGTCCACGCACCCTCCCAGAGTTCAGGGCTTCGCCGCTGCGGCGCGGGCCGCCGCCAGCGCCGTATCGAGCCCGGCCGGCAACTGTGCCATCGGGCACTCGATCTGACCGGCTGTGTCACGCAAAGGTTTCAAGCCCACCACCGCACGCGCGACCTCATCCTCCCCGAGGATGAGCGCCAGCAGCGCTCCACTGCGGTCGGCACGGCGGAACTGGGCTTTGAGGTTGCCGCCGCCGGCGTTGAGCTCGAAGCGCACCTCCGGCCGCTCCGTGCGCAGCCGCTCGGTAAGCTGCAGCGCCGGTTGGAAGGCCTGCGGCGCGCCCACCACCACGTACACATCCGGCCGCGGTGCCGCCGGCACGCGGCCGGCCGCCACCAGCAGCGTCACCAGGCGCTCGACTCCCATGGCGAAACCGACCGCCGGAGTGGCATCGCCACCGAGCTGCGCGATGAGCCCATCGTAGCGGCCGCCGGAGCACACGGCGTTTTGCGCGGCGGTCGATGCCGTGATCCACTCGAAGACCGTGCGGTTGTAATAGTCGAGGCCTCTCACCAGGCGCGGGTTGATCTCATAACGCACCCCCAGCGCGCGCAGCATGGCGCAGAGCTGCTCGAAGTGCGCCTGTGATTCCGGATCGAGGTGCTCGGTGAGGCGCGGTGCGCGGCTGATCAGCTCCTGCATTTCCGGGTTCTTGCTGTCGAGCACCCGTAGTGGATTGCCGACCAGGCGGCGGCGGCTGTCGGCGTCGAGTTGCGAGGCGTGTGCCTCCAGATACTCCACCAGGCGTGCCCGGTACAGGCGGCGGCTCTCGGGCGTGCCCAGCGAATTCAGCTGCAGCGTCAGGCCCTCGATTCCGAGGCGCTGCCACAGCCGCGCGCTCATGGCGATGAGCTCGGCATCCACGTCCGGGCCCGGGCTGCCGACCGCCTCCACGTCCACCTGCCAGAACTGTCGGTAGCGGCCGGCCTGTGGCGCCTCGTGGCGGAACATCGGGCCGAGGCACCACAGCTTGTGACGCTGCCCGCGCAACATTCCGTTGGAGATGAGCGCCCGCACGATGCCGGCGGTCGCTTCCGGGCGCAGAGTGAGACTGTCGCCGCCGCGGTCGATGAAGGTATACATCTCCTTGCCGACCACATCGGTGTGCTCGCCGATAGCGCGCTGGAACAGCTCAGTGTGCTCGAGCAGCGGTACGCGGATCTCCTCGTAGCCATAGGCAGTGAGCAGCTCGCGTGTGACGCGCTCGAAGTACTGCCATGCGCCGATGGCCTCCGGCAGCACATCGTTCATTCCGCGCACCGGCTGGATCTGCTCGCCCACGCTAGTCTCCGTGTGCCAGCCGTGCTGCCGCGGCGCTCACGCGCCCGTCGGCATCGATGAGCAGGTGCGCGCTGCCATCGCGGCGCACCACAGCTTCCGCCGGCAGCGGCTGCCCGTTGAGCCGCAATGCGACTGCGGGGGCATTACCGAGCACGACGGTGAGCGGAGCCCGCCCGGTCACCGCACGCGTGCCTCCGCGCTCGATCAGTCCATGCAGCAGCGAGCGATGCTCCGCATCCGTCACCTCCACCCAGCTGG
>JAFAVO010000289.1 GCA_019242385.1 Gammaproteobacteria bacterium
TTTCAGGGAATTCTCCAGCAACGGCTGCAGCAGCAGACTCGGCACCAGGGCCTCGAGTGCGCCCTCCTCGATGGCGTACTCCAGGTGCAGCCGCTCACCGAAGCGCAGCCGCTCGGTACCGAGATACAGATCGAGCGCCTCGATCTCCTGACGCAGGGTGACCTTCTTCATCGGATCCTGGTCGAGCGTATAGCGCAGGAACTCAGACAGGCGCGTGACCGCGTGGTTCGCCTTCTTGTTCTGGTTGTCCAGGATCAGCGTCGAGATGGCGTTGAGGGTGTTGAACAGGAAGTGCGGGTTGAGCTGGTAGCGCAGCATCTTCAGCTGCGCCTCCTGCGCGAGCGCGACGGCCTTGAGCATCGCCTCCTCCTGCTTGCGTTGCGACTCGTAGAACTTGATGCCGAAGTACAGCACGCTCCAGCACACGAGCAGATAGGTGGTGGAGAGGGTGCCGCCGAACAGCTCGAACAGCGTCTGCGCCTGCCAGTCCGGCTCGACGAACGCCTTGTACGAGAGGTTGATGACGATGCGCAGCGCGAGGGCAGTGATGTAGCAGGTGGCGAGCACCCCGAGAATGCGCGCGCGCGGCGGCCGGCTCCACAGGCGCCGGTAGATGTAGCGCATGGGCATCGACAGCACGAAGCCGGCGATCGCCGAGACAGCGATCACGCGCGCGTAACTCGAGGGCTTCTCGTACAGCAGCGCGCCGAAGTACTGGGTCAGCCCATACGCCGCCCAGCCGGCCGCGTGCAGCGTCCAGAACAGCACGTTGCGGTTCGAGCGGAACTGTTCGAGCGTGGGCCATTTCATCGTTGGCGGAGCTGCGCCGCGCAATGTCGGTGGCGCGAGGCAAACCCCATTGAAGCTTAGGCCATTCGAAGCGCGCCTGTGGCCCCGACGCGGCGCGGCGGCGCGCCCGGGCCTCGCTTCGTCGCACCCGCCGCGGGCCGCCCCGCCGGGCGCGGCTAGGTCGGCCGCAGGACCGGGGAAAGACCGGTGGGGTCGGGGGAGCTCGCGAGCGAGTCGAGGGATTGGGCCGGGGCCAGCGCTGCACCCTGCGCAAAATCGCAGCCGATGGCCGTCAGCCACTGCAGCGCCGCCTGCGAATCGACTTTCTTCGCTGCGCAGTGGATGCCGAGCACCTTGGCGGCCTGCACGGTGGCGACCACCATCGCCTGGCACAGTTTGTCCTTCAGCGCCGAGGAGGTGAGCTTGGTGTCGATCTTCACCACGCGTACCGCCTTCGAGCGCAGCAGTGCGAGCACCTGCGAATCGAAGGAGAAGTCATCGATGACGATCCAGGCACCGGCCTTCTCGCACTGGGTGATGAAGCGTTCCACCTGTGCGCGCCGCTGGGTGCAGAGCGCCTCGGCGATCTCGAAGCCAAAGGTGTCGCCGGCGATGCCATGTGAATGCAGCGCGCTCGCGAGCTTCTGCGCGAAGCGCTCGTCCTCGAGCGTCGCGATCGAGAGGTTCAAGGTGAAGCCGGTCGGCTGCGAGTTCCAGGCGGCGCGATGTGCCGCGAGCCAGCCCATCAGACGCTGCAGCACCAGCGCATCCTGCGCCGCGGGATCGCGTAAATTGCCGGCCGCGCGCGCGATCACCTGGAAGCGTCGCGTCTGACCACCCGCGCGCAGCTTGGCGTAGGGCAGCACCTCGAGCTGCACATTCACATCCGCTGCGGGTGCGACGGCGACGCCAGCCGCCGGCGGAGCGGCGGCAGGGGCAGCGGCGCTTTTCATCGCGGGCGCGGTGCGGACAGGGGCCGGGGCGGCGCGCGGCGGCGACTGTTTCGGGGTTGTTGCGGCGCGCTGAGCCGGTGCGGGCGGTGGCGGTGGCGGGACCGGCGCGGGTGTGACCGCGACGCGCTTCACCACGGGTGCGGCCGGTGCGGCCGGTGCGGACGCGGGCTCATCGAGCAGCTCGAGATTCAGCATGTCGCCGTCTGCGCTCTCGGTGAGCGGCGCGAGCCTCACGGCGGGAGCGGGTCTGGCCACGGGAATATCACGCAGCGGCGGGAGCGGCTTCGCCGGCTTCTCCTCCGGCACGTCGAACTCCAGGATCTGCTCCACCTCTTCCGGCGACATGAGGCTGGCGGCGGGCGCTGCGGCAAGCGCCGCCTCGACATCGGGCGTATCGGGCAGGTCGGACTGCACCAGCGGCACTGAGCGGACCGCATCCGCGGGTTTGAGCAGGACCGCGAGGCGCAGCATGATGGCGCGCACGGGCGCGGCCGACATGCGCTCGAGGGTGTCATCGCTCAAGGTCTTCGCGTCCGCCAGGATCATGGCGATGCCGACCAGCTCTGCGCCCGGCGTGCGCACCGGCAGAAACAGCGCGAGTCGCGCGTCTTCCGTGCCCATCTCGTGGATGTGGAGGGAGCTGTCGGCGGCGAGCACATCGAGGGCTTCGACGACCAGGCCGTGCTCATCCGGTCCGAGCGCGCCCTCGCTGAGCCACAGCACGTTGGCTTCGCGGTCGCACAGAGAGACCGAATGCAGGCGCCGGGTGGGCAGCACCTGACGCAGTTGTTGGCCGAGGGACGCGACGGTCGCGGGCCCCGACTCCGCCGGAGCGGGCGCGGGCGCTGCCGGCGCCGGCTTCAGGGCGGGCGGGCGGGCCGCCGAGGCTTTGTTTCGCAGCAAGAAAATCCCCCGACGCGCAACGCTGTCAGCGTGGGCGGGCACGACGCCCGCCACTCGTGTCAGGGTGGCAGCGCGGCGCGCACGGCGCCGTGATTTCCCTCGCGTTCCCTTCGCAAAAGGCGGCCGGTGCTGCCGCCATTTGTCATATCTCTACCAGTCGCGCCCACCGTTGAGGAAGTCGCGTTTGCCCAACTCGACGCCGTTGTGACGCAGGATGTCGTAGGCGGTGACCACGTGAAAGAACACGTTCGGGATCGCCCAGCGCTGCAGGAAATCGAGGCCGCGAAACTCGAGCGTACGGTCGCCCGCGGTCACCTTGATGTGCCGCGTCTCGGCTCCTTCGAAGGCGCTCGGCGGAACGCTCTTGAGATAATCGACCGTGCGGGCGAGGCGCGCGCGCAGCTGCTCGATGGTGGTTTCCGTGTCTTCAAAGCGCGGGGGGTCCTGACCAGCGAGCCGTGCCACCGAGTTCTTGGCGATATCGCTCGCGATCTGAATCTGACGCGTGAGCGGGAGCATGTCAGGGGCGAGCCGTGCACCGAGCAACACCGCCGCGTCGAACTTGCGCTGCGCCGCGTTGGTCGCAGCTTTCTCGAGAATCACCGCGAGGTTTCCCAGCGTGTGGGTGAACACCTCGACAGAGAGCGCGTGCAACGGTGCGTTCATGTGCTGACCTTTCCAGGTTGCCGTCGTTGGGGACGCGGAGTTTACCGCAGACTGGCGCCGGCGCCTTGGCGGTGAAACAATATGGGCCTCGCCGGGGGGGATTGACATCGATATGAATGTGATCTGGACGCCGGCCCAGCTCGCCATGCTTGCCAAAGTGGTGGATCTCAACGGCTTCTCGGCGGCGGCGCGCGCGCTCGGGGTGCCGAAAGCCGCCGTCAGCCGCGGCGTGGCGGATCTGGAGAAAACCCTGGGCGTGCGCGTCCTCGAGCGCACCACTCGTCGGGTCGCACTGACGCCCGCTGGCCGGCTGCTCTACCCGCACGCGCGACGCGTCGGCGAGGAGTCGGATGCCGCGCGCAGCGCGATCGCCCAGCTCCATTCCCCACCGGGCCATCCGCTGCGCGTGATCGGCGATCCCACCTATGGACGGGTGCTGCTCGCGCCGCTCGTACCCCGATTTCTCGAGGCGTTCGCCCACGTCCCGCTCGAAGTCACACTCGAGGCGGAGCAGCTGACGCCGGGGACCTGGGATGTTGCGATCCGCACGCATCCGCCCGAGGACGAGCGCATCGTGCGCCGTCTGCTCGGCGCGCCACCGGCGCTCCTGTGTGCCACGCCCCAATACCTGCAGCAGCGTGGCGTGCCCGAGCGGCCCGATGACCTGCGCACGCATGACCTGCTGACCCCGGAAGCCGCGGATCGCGCCGAGTTTCGCCTGCATCTGGCGCGCGGCGCGCAGCGCGCCGAGGTTCCCCTGTCACCGAAGCTTGCCGTCGATGACCCTGCGGTGCTGCACGCGGCCGCGGCAGCGGGACTGGGCATCGGACTGCTGCCGGAGTTCCTGTGCCGGCAGGGACTGGCCACCTCGCGTCTGAAGGCGGTGCTGCCGGAGTGGACGCTGCCACCTGCGGCTGCGCTCTACGCGCTTTATCCACTCCCGCTCGAGTCCGACCCGCGGGTGCAGCAGTTCATCGACTTCCTCGCGGCCAATATCGTGCCCGCGCTCGCGCCGCCGCAGCCGGGACGTACTGCCAGGGCCACCCCCCCGGAGGCCGCGGCTACCCACTGACCACGCCGGCCACGGCTAAACTAGGCTGGCGTGAGGCTTTCACTGCGGGCGGTCGCCGTCCGTACCAAGAGGTCCGTTATGTACCGTGCGCCCGTGCGTGAAGTACGTTTCGTGCTCGAGGAGCTGCTCGGCGCGCAGCGCCTCGCTGCGAGCCCGCAGTTGCGGGAGTACTCGAACGAGCTCGCGCAATCGGTGCTCGAGGAAGCAGCGCGCTTCGCCGAGAACGTGCTCGAGCCGCTCAACCGGCCGGGCGACATCCAGGGTGTGCGCTGGACCGAAGATGGCGTGGTCACTGCCCCGGGTTTCCGCGAGGCCTACCGGCAATTCGTCGAGGCGGGCTGGCCCGCGCTCGGGGCATCTCCAGAGTACGGCGGCCAGCGCACACCACGGGTGCTGAACATGGCGGTCGCGGAGTTCTGGGCATCCGCGAATCTCGCTTTCAAGCTCGGACCCATGCTTACGCACGGGGCGGTGCATGCGCTCGAGCTGTGCGGCACCGAGGCGCAGAAGCAGACTTATCTGCCGCCCATGGTGCGCGGGGAGTGGACCGGCACCATGGTGCTGACGGAGCCCCAGGCAGGCTCCGATCTCGGTCAGGTGCGCACGCGCGCGGTGCCGGCCGGCGATCACTATCGGCTCTTCGGCCAGAAGATCTTCATCACCTGGGGAGATCACGACCTCACGACCAACACCATCCACATGGTGCTCGCGCGCATCGAGGGCGCGCCGCCCGGTGTGCGCGGCATCTCGCTGTTCATCGTGCCGAAGGTGCTGGTAGAGCCCGATGGCTCGCTCGGTGCCCGCAACGACGTGCGCTGCCTCTCGATCGAGCACAAGCTCGGCATTCACGCGAGCCCTACCTGCACACTCGCTTTCGGCGAGAAGGATGGTGCGGTCGCGTATCTGGTCGGTGAGCCCGGCCACGGGCTCGAATACATGTTCATCATGATGAACAGCGCACGACTCTCGGTCGGCACTGAGGGCTATGCGGTGGGTGAGCGGGCGTTCCAGCGCGCGCTCGAGTGGGCCCGCGCGCGCCTGCAGGGGAAGCCGCCGGTCGCCGCGCCGGCGGGACCGCTCGCCATCGTCCATCACCCGGACGTGAAGCGCATGCTGCTGCGGATGAAGTCGCAGACCGAAGCCTGCCGCGCCCTGACGCTGTACGGAGCTTTTCAGCTCGATCTGGCGGAATTCGACGGGAGCGAGCAGGTGCGCGCCGCCGCCCGCACGCGCGCCGAGCTGCTGACGCCGATCATCAAGGGCTGGTGCACGGAGATCGGCAACGAGGTGACCGCCATCGGCGTGCAGGTGCACGGCGGCATGGGGTTCATCGAGGAGACCGGCGCCGCGCAATACGCGCGCGATGTGCGCATCACCACCATCTATGAAGGGACCACCGGCATCCAGTCGAACGACCTCATTGGTCGTAAGCTCGCGCGCGACCGCGGCACCGCCATGAGTGCGCTGCTCGCGGAGATGGAGCAGGAGCTCGGGGCGCTCACGACGAGCGATGCGACCGTCGAGAGCGTGCGGCGCGCGGCTCTCGCGGGGGTCGGTCTCCTCGGGCGCGCTACGCGCTCGCTGCTCTCGCAGCTCGCGAGTCAGCCCGAGCGTGCCATGGCGGTCTCGGTGCCATACCTGAAGCTGTGCGGATATGTCGCCGGCGGGTGGCTGCTGGCGAAGTCGGCGGCAATCGCCGCAGGCCGCGCTCAAGGTAGCGAAGGGCAATTCTACAGCGCGAAGGTCCACAGCGCGGCGTTCTATGCCGCGCAGGTGCTGCCGGTGGCCACCGCACTCACTCAGGTGGTGGAGGCTGGAGGCGCGAGCGTCATCGCAACAGACGCAGCCTTGCTGTAGCGCTGCGCACTGCGCCTGACAGCCGTCGCGGCGCGTGCCAACATGACTCTCTTGCGCTCACGGACGCGCCGCCATGCCCAATACACCGCTGCGCTTCGATCATCTCGCCCTGCCGGTCTATG
>JAFAVO010000309.1 GCA_019242385.1 Gammaproteobacteria bacterium
GCGCGCGGTCCGCGCTCGTGGAGGTAGCGCGCGAAGGCCTCGCGGCCCGAGCCCGGCTCCCCGATCAGCAGCACGGCGGAAGGATTGGCGGCGATCTGCTGCGCCTCGGCGCGCAGCTGCTGCATGAGCTTGCTCTTGCCGAGCGGCACCGCGAGCGCAGAGCCGAGCAGGCGCGCGGACTGGCGATGGCGCCGGCCGGCATCGAGCGCCCGCTCGACGGTGCGCAGCAGCTTGGCGAGCGACAGCGGTTTCTCCACGAAATCGAACGCGCCGAGCCGCGTGGCCTCGACCGCAGTCTCGACGGTGCCGTGCCCCGACATCATGACGACCGGACAGCCATCGGTCGCCCCCGCCGACCACTCGCGCAGCAAGGTGATGCCATCGACATCGGGCATCCAGATATCGAGCAGCACGAGGTCCGGCACCTGACGCGCGCGCGAGGCGCGCGCCTGCGCGGCGTTGGCCGCGACGTCCACCTCGTAGCCTTCCTCGGAAAGAATCTCCTTCAGCAGGCCGCGAATGTCCGCTTCATCATCGACCACGAGAATATGTGGGCCACTCACGCTCTTTCCCTCCGCAACTGATCGCGTCGCTCGCGCGCCCCGCCGGTGGCGGAGCGGGTGCTGTCCTGCACCGGCAATACCACGCGCACACGCGCGCCGCCTTCGGGCCGGTTGTCGGCATCGATGCGGCCGCCGTGCTCCTCGATGATCTTCTTCACGATGGCGAGGCCCAGACCGGTCCCCTTGGGCTTGCTGGTGACGTAGGGGTCGAACACCCGCCCGAGCAGCTCGCGCTGAAATCCGGGCCCATTGTCACACACGGTCACGGCCGCGTAGGCGCCATCGGCGCCCGACTCCAGGCGCGTGCTGATCTCCAGCAGCGGCGCCCCGACACCCTCGAGCGCCTCGAGCGCGTTGGTTACGAGGTTGTTGAGGATCTGCCGGACGCGGCCGCGATCGGCCTCGATCCCCTCGATGTGCTGATCGAGGTCGAGCCGGATGCCGGTGCGCGGCGCCTGGGAGCGGTACAGGTCGGCCACCTCGGTGACCAGCTGGTTGAGGCTGAAGCGCGTGATGTGCATCTCGGGCGCGCGCGCATACTCACTGAAAGCATTCACCATCTGCTGCATGGTCTCGACCTGCTGCACGATGGTACGCGTGCCGCGCTCGAGGATCTCGGCATCGCGCTCGCTCATACCGGCAAGCAGACGCCGCCGCAGGCGCTCGGCGGAGAGCTGAATGGGCGTGAGGGGATTCTTGATCTCGTGGGCCAGACGCCGCGCCACCTCGCCCCAGGCGGCATCGCGCTGTGCCTGCAGCAGCGTCGTGATGTCATCGAACACGATGACGAATCCGGTATCCGCATCCTCACCGGGAAGGGGCGTGCAGGCGCACATCAGGACCCGGCGACCGGTCGCACCCTCGAGCTCGAGCTGCTCGCGCCACTCCTCGCGGCCCGCAGCGAAGCGCACGGCGAGCGCGGCGACAAATTGCCCCAGGCGCTCCTTGCCCGCCGCGAGCTCGGGCAACGCCCGGCCGCTCGCGCCGGAGAGATCGATGCCGAGGATGGCACCGGCCGCCTCGTTGGCCGTTCGCACCGTCATGTTGCGGTCGATCGCCAGCACTCCGGTCGAGAGCCGCGCGAGAATGATCGCCAGACGCTCACGCTCACGCTCGACCGCCTGTTGGCTCGAAGTCGCCTCCGCGCGGGCGCGCCGCAGCCTCTTGGTCATGTCGTTGAAGGAGTGCACGAGAAAGCCCATCTCATCGCGCGATGGCAGCGGCAGGCGCGTGCCGAAGTCTCCCTTGCCGACCGCGCGCGTCCCCTCGATGAGGTCCTGCACCGGGCGCACCAGGCGCTGCGCGGAGTAAATCGCACCGTAGATCGCCGCGAGCATCGACAGCAGCAGCACCAGGGTGAGCGTCAGGCGGAAGCTGTCCTTGAGCGGCTCGCGCAGCACCGCGAGATCCCCGTACTGCGAGTAGGTGTTCTGCACGGCTTCCGAGAGCGCCGCCAGCTGCGCGGGAACCGGATAGGTCGCCACCACGAAGCGCTCGTCGCGCCCGCCGCGCCCGCCGAGCGCCGCGGCCGTGCGGATGAGGTAGCGCCCGTTGGTCTGCGGCTCGAGGCTCACGTACGGCCGGTGCTGCTCGACCTGGCGCACCAGGTCCGGCGGTGGCTGCGAGGGCAGGTTCTCGAGCGGGTTCTCGAGACTCTCGGCGATGACGTGTGCCTGCGGCGAGAACAGCACGACCTCGAGAGCCTGGGTCGCGCGCCGCTCGGCATCGAGCCGCGCCTGCACCTCGCCCGGTGCAGCACGCGTGAGCGCATCGGCGAGTGTCACGGTCCGGGTGGCGAACTCGCGGGTACGCAGATCGAGCGCGGCGCGCGTGAGGTCGACCGCATCGCTCAAACCCTGCTTGACCTCGACCTTGAACCAGCTGTCGATGCCCTGGTTGATGAACTCGAGCGAGGACAGGTACACGATCAGCAATGGCGCGATCACCAGCGCGCCGAAGATCGCCACGGTACGCGCGGTGAGGCGCGAGCCCGGCACGTGCGCGCGGTAGTCGTGCACCAGCCGCCACAGCTTGCGTGCCAGCAGCACGCTGAGGGCGATGACTCCGCCGATGTCGAACGCGAGGATCCAGATCTGCAGACGGCCGAACTCGGGCGAGTTCTGCACGCTCTTCGCGAGCAGCAGGAAGGCGCCGAGCCCAATGGCGACCCACAGCACGACCTGCGCGACCGCACTCCAGCGCAGGCGGCGTGGCGGCGCGTCGTCTACACTGGAAGTGACCATGTGTACCACTCGCTCACGCGTACCCAGTCGTCAGTCCAGAAAAGAATAGCGCGCAGCGAGGCCGGTAAGTGCCCGCGGCGCATCCCTGCGCGCACACTGATGGTGTAGTTGCCGCCATCGAGCTGGGGCTCGACCAGGATCGGCCAGGCATCGACCTTGCCCAGATAATCGAGCGCCTCATCGAGCGTCGCGAAACTCAGCTGGTCCCGGCTGCGCGTATCGCGCACCACGTAGCGATCGCTCACCGCGTGATAGGTCAGCTCGCGGCGCAGCGTGAGGTCGACGATGTTCGAGTCGAACCAGAAACGGCGTGCCCGGTCGACACGTGCATCAAGATCGAACGTGAGCGTCACACCATCCTTGAGCGCAGTGCGAATCGTCTCGCTGACCGGGTACTCCACGCGCGCGTGCAGCAGGAATACGCCTTTGTTGATGTTGACGTAGGCCGAGCGCACCTCGAGCACGCCATCGAGCGCATCGGCGAGGCTCGAGCTCCACGTCATCAGCGCCGTCAGCGCCAGAGCGCAACCCGCGGCGAGAAGCGCGCGCCGGCTCGAACGGTCCATTGTCAGGTCGGTGCGTAGCATGGATACAACGACAAAACTCGGCTTTTCCTCTGTGGCCGCAGTAGAGACCCGGACAATCAGGTCCCGGTCGTTGTCTTTTCGAGACAAGCATAATAGAAGCCATCGGTCCCCGCCGCAGCGCCGGGGAGAAGCTGAAGCCCGAGGCTGCGCCGGAGCGCACCCGGCGCGGCCGTAGCCGGAAGCCCAGCTTCGCGCGCGGCCGGCTCAGCCTCAAGGAGCGCGGCGATGACCGCTTCATTCTCCTCGGGCAGCACCGAGCAGGTCGAATAGAGCAAGCGCCCTCCTGCGGCCAGCATCGTCATCGAGGCCCGCAATATAGCGAGCTGGGTCGCTGCGAAAGCCGGCAGGTCCCCGGGGCGCCGCAGCAGCTTGATGTCCGGATGGCGCCGAATGACTCCCGTGGAGGAGCACGGCGCATCGACGAGAATCCGGTCGAAGGACCGGCCGTCCCAGAATGTCGAGGGCTCGCGCGCGTCCCCGACGCAAAGGACTGCCGTGCGCCGCAGGCGCTCGAGGTTCTCGCGTACCAACCCGATACGCTCCGTGCCGGTGTCCAACGCGGTGACATCGGCACCTGGACCTAGGAGCTCGAGGATGTGCCCGGTCTTTCCGCCCGGCGCCGCGCACGCATCGAGCACCCGCATCCGGA
>JAFAVO010000321.1 GCA_019242385.1 Gammaproteobacteria bacterium
TCGGTGCGCTCGCCATCGGCGCCGCCATCGGCGTGCTGGCGGTCATCGTGCGTCAGGAGCTGGTGGCGCTGGTGATGGGCGGGGTGTTCGTGCTCGAGACCGCCTCGGTCGTTCTGCAGGTCACCTCCTTCAAGCTCACGGGGAGGCGCGTGTTCCGCATGGCCCCGATCCACCACCACTTCGAGCTCAAGGGGTGGGCAGAGCCCAAGGTGATCGTGCGCTTCTGGATCATCTCGCTGCTGCTCGTGCTCGCGGGCCTCGCCACCCTGAAACTGCGATGAGCACCGCCACACCCAACGCTCCCTACGCCGTCATCGCCGGACTCGGAGCCACCGGGCTCTCCTGCGCGCGTTACCTGCACGGCAGCGGCTGGCGCATCGCGGTGACCGACACGCGTTCGTCGCCGCCAGAGCTCGCCGCTCTGCAGGCGCTCGATGCACGCATACCCGTGCGCCTGGGCGGGCTCGATCCCTCGCTCCTCGAAGGCGCGCTCTGCGTGGTCGCTTCCCCGGGACTGCCGCTGCAGGGTCCCTTTTTCGATGCCGCCCGGCGCCGTGGGCTCGCCGTCGTCGGGGACATCGAGCTCTTCGCACGCGCCGCCGCAGCGCCCGTGGTCGGAGTCACGGGCACGAACGGCAAGAGCACCGTCACGACGCTCCTCGCCCGGATGGCGCAGCGCGCGGGCCTCAAGGTGCGCGCGGGCGGCAACCTCGGGCCGCCGGCGCTCGATCTGCTGGCCGAAGGCACCGAGCTCTACGTGCTCGAGCTCTCGAGCTATCAGCTCGAGACCACGAGCTCGCTCCACTGCCGGGCGGCGACGGTGCTCAACGTCAGCGCAGATCACCTGGATCGCTATCCATCGATCGCCAGCTACGCGGCGGCGAAGGCGCGCATCTTTGCGCGCTGCGATACCGCGGTCATCAATCTCGACGATCCGCTCGTGCTCGCCATGCCGCGCGCGGCCTCGAGCACGCTCTCGTTCTCCCTGCGTGCAAGCGTCGGGGCGACCTATGCACTCGCGCTGCAAGCGGGGGAGTGGTGGCTCACCCGCGCTGAGACACCGCTGCTGCGCGCGAGCGAGCTCAAGATCCGCGGCGCACACAACGCCGCCAATGCGCTCGCCGCACTCGCGCTCGGGGAAGCGCTGGCGCTGCCGCTCGAGCCGATGCTCGAGGAGCTGCGCAGCTTCACGGGACTCTCGCACCGCTCACAATGGATCGCCGATGTGCGCGGTGTCGCCTACATCGATGACTCCAAGGGCACCAATGTCGGTGCGACGCTCGCCGCGGTGGCGGGCATGCCGGGCCCGCTCGTGCTGATCGCAGGGGGCGATGGCAAGAATCAGGACTTCGCGCCGCTCGCCGCGGCCTTCCGCGGCAAGGTGCGCCACGTCGTGCTCATCGGCCGCGACGCACCCCGCATCGCCGCGGCGCTCGAGGGAGTCTGTCCGCTCGAGTGCTGCGCGACCCTCGAGCAGGCCGTGCAGGCCGCCGCACGCGCCGCGCGTGCAGGCGACACCGTGCTGCTCTCACCCGCCTGCGCGAGCTTCGATATGTTCCGGGACTACCGGCACCGGGGTCAGGTGTTTGCCGCCGCCGTGCAGGAGCTCGCGGCATGAGCGGCGCGACGCTGCCCGCCATCGATCGCAGCGGCGGGCGCGCCTCTGCCATCTATCTGGATCCGGTGACCCTCGCGCTGATCGCCGCGATCGTGCTGCTCGGGCTCATCATGGTGACCTCGGCCTCCGTATCGATCGCCAGCGAGGACTCCGGACAGCCCTTCTACTACCTCGAGCGGCAGCTGCTGCTGACACTGATCGGGCTCGCCTGCGCGGCCGCGCTCTTCGCCGTGCCGACGGCGCTGATCGAGAAGGCTGCGGCACCGCTTCTCGTGACCGCCTTCGTGCTCCTCATGGTGGTGCTCGTTCCGGGGCTCGGGCATGCGGTGAATGGCAGCCGCCGCTGGCTGCGCCTTTCCGGCGCCAACTTCCAGGTCTCGGAGCTCGCGCGGGTGCTGGTGCTCATTTATCTGGCGAGCTACGCCGTGCGGCGCGAGACGCAGCTGCGCGAATCGCTCGCCGGGCTCGCGAAGCCGCTCGCGCTGCTCTGCTGCGCGAGCGCGCTGCTACTGGCGGAGCCGGACTTCGGCGCGGCCACCGTGCTCTTCGCGACGGGCTTTGGGCTGCTGTTCCTGGCTGGCGCGCGGTTGCGCTACGTGATCGCCATGACCGCGATCGCGACGAGCGGATTTGCGGTGATCGCGGTCAGCTCGAGCTACCGCGTGCGGCGCCTCACCGCCTTCCTCAACCCCTGGGCGGATCCCTTCAACAGCGGCTTCCAGCTCACCCAGTCGCTCATCGCCATCGGTCGTGGCCAATGGTTCGGGGTCGGCCTCGGAGACTCGGTGCAGAAGCTGTTCTACCTGCCCGAGGCGCACACGGACTTCCTGTTTGCGGTGCTGGCCGAGGAGCTGGGGCTTCTCGGGGTGGCGCTGACGCTCGGCCTCTTCCTCGCGCTGATCTGGCGCAGCTTCCGCATCGCACGGCTCGCCGCGGACGCGGGCCTGAAATTTCCGGCCTATCTCGCGGCGGGCTTCGGACTGTGGATCGGCATCCAGGCGTTCATCAACATCGGCGTCAACATGGGGGTGCTGCCGACGAAGGGCCTGACGCTGCCGCTGATGAGCTACGGCCGCTCGAGCCTGATCGTGGCGCTCGCGTGGACGGGTCTCCTGCTGCGGGTCTACCACGAGGCGAGCGCGCGGCAGCGCGGCTCGGCGAGTGTGCGGGGTGGAGTGACCGTGCGGGGTGGGGAATGAGCGCGCCGGTGCTCATCATGGCCGGTGGCACCGGCGGACACGTGTTTCCTGCGCTCGCGCTCGCGCGGCTGCTGCGTGCGCAGTCGCTCGATGTGATCTGGCTCGGCACCGAGCGCGGACTCGAATCGCGCGTGATCCCCGCCGAGGGGATTCCGATCGAGCATCTCACGGTGGCGGGGCTGCGGGGCAAGGGTGCGCTCGCCTGGCTGGCAGCACCCTTCCGGCTCAGCCGCGCGCTGCTGCAGGCGCTCGCCATCATGCGCCGCTACCGTCCCGCGGTGGTGGTGGGCCTCGGGGGTTTCGTCACCGGCCCGGGTGGGCTCGCCGCCTGGCTCGCACGCCGGCCGCTCGTCATCCACGAGCAGAACGCGATCGCCGGATTCACCAACCGCGTGCTGGCGCATTTCGCCCGCCAGGTGCTCGAGGCCTTCCCCGGAAGTTTCGGCCAGGGCGTGCATGCCCGCGTCATCGGCAATCCGGTGCGCGCGGACATCGGCGCACTGCCGCCGCCCGCGGCGCGCTTTGCCGGCCGCTCGGGACCTGCGCGGCTGCTGGTGATTGGCGGCAGCCAGGGTGCCGCACGACTGAATGCGGTCGTGCCCTTTGCGCTCAAGCGCCTCGCCGGCGCCCTCGCCTTCGATGTGCGCCACCAGGCCGGTGAGCGCTGGCTCGACGCGGGGCGCGCCAGCTATGCCGAAGCGGGCGTGCGTGCCGATGTGCGCCCCTTCATCGAGGACATGAGCGAGGCCTACGGATGGGCGGACCTGGTGATTTGCCGCTCGGGCGCGCTGACCGTCTCCGAGCTCGCGGTCGCGGGCGTCGCCGCGATCCTCGTGCCTTTTCCCCACGCGGTGGATGACCACCAGACGAGCAACGCCCAGTACCTGGTGCGCGAGAGCGCGGCGGTGCTGATTCCCGACCGCGAGCTCACCGCCGAACGGCTCGCGAGCGAGCTGCAGCGATTGTGTGTCGGGCGTGGGAAGCTCCTCGCCATGGCCGAGCGGGCGCGGCTCCTGGCCAAGCCGCGCGCCGCGGATGAGCTCGCCGCCTCCTGCCTCGCCCTCGCCCGGAGCGCCGCATGAGTGCCGCACGGCGCAACCTCCCGCAGCGTCCGGCGGACGAGCGGCGCCTGGTGCCCGAGGGGCGCGATCGCATGCGCCGCATCAACACCATCCATTTCGTCGGCGTCGGGGGCAGCGGCATGAGCGGCATCGCCGCGGTGCTGCTCAATCTCGGCTACCACGTGCAGGGCTCGGACGCGCGCGAGAGCGCGGTCACCCAGTGGCTCGCGAGCCTCGGGGCGCGCATCGTCATCGGCCATGCGCCGGGGAATGTCGCCGGAGCCGATGTCGTGGTCGTCTCGGGCGCCGTGCCGCGCGATAACGCCGAAGTCGCCGCCGCGCTCGCCGGGCGCATCCCGGTGGTCTCGCGGGCGGAGATGCTGGCCGAGCTGATGCGCTTCCGCTACTCCATCGCGGTGGCGGGGACGCACGGCAAGACCACGACCACGAGTCTCCTCGCCAGCATTCTCTCCGAGGGCGGCGAGGATCCGACCTACGTGATCGGCGGGCGGCTGAAGAGCACCGCGAGCAATGCGCGGCTCGGCGCGGGTCGCTACCTGGTGGCGGAGGCCGATGAGAGCGATGCCTCCTTCACGCATCTGCAGCCGCTCATCGCCATCGTCACCAACATCGACAACGACCACCTCGCGACCCACGGCGGGGACTTCGGGCTGCTGAAGCAGAGCTTCCTCGATTTCCTGCACAACCTGCCTTTCTACGGACTCGCGGTGCTGTGCGCCGACGACGGCCAGGTGCGCAGTATTCTGCAGGAGGTGGGCAGGCCGACCCTCTCCTACGGGCTTTCCGCCGCGGCCGACGTGCGCGCCACCGCGATCCGCCAGCAGGGCCTGCAGACCCGCTTCGAGGTGACGCGCGCCGAGGCCGCACCGCTCGCCGTGACCTTGAATCTCCCGGGCCTCCACAACGTGCGCAACGCACTCGCCGCGATCGCCGTGGCGACCGAGCTCGACATCGAGGATCGCGCCATCCTGCGCGCGCTCGAGGGCTTCCAGGGCGTCGACCGCCGCCTGCAGCACATCGCTAATGTGGCGACCTCCGCGGGGCGCGTCAGCATCATCGATGACTACGGTCACCACCCGACCGAGATCAGCGCCACGCTCGAAGCGCTGCGCCAGGCCTACCCGGGGCGCCGCCTGCTGCTGGCCTTCCAGCCGCACCGCTACACGCGCACGCTCGCCTTGCTCGATGAGTTCGGCGCAGCGCTCGCCGCGGCCGATGTGCTCTGCGTCACCGAGGTCTACGCGGCGGGCGAGATGCCCATCGCCGGGGCCGACGGACGCGCGATCTGCCAGGCGGTGCGCAATGCGCATCAAGTGGAGCCGGTCTTTCTCGAGCGCGTGGAGGAGCTCGCCTCGGCCCTCAAAGGTCTCATCCGCGACGGGGATGTCATCGTCGCCATGGGGGCCGGCAACATCAGCGCGGTGGCGCATGGGCTGCCCGCCGCGCTCGCGCAGCTGTTGCCCCCGGGGGGCAAGCGATGAGCGTCGCCCTGGTACCGCAGTTCGCGACGCGCGTGCGCCGTGAGGAGCCTCTGAGCCGGCATACCTCGTGGCACGTCGGCGGCCCGGCGGAGGTGTTCTTCAATCCGCGCGACCGCGAGGACCTCGCCGCCTTCCTGCGTGCCGCACCGGCTGATGTGCCGATTCATTGGATCGGGCTCGGCAGCAACCTGCTGGTGCGTGATGGCGGGCTGCGCGGCATCGTCATCAGCACCCACGGCACGCTCGACTCGCTCGCGCGGCTCTCGGAGACGGTGGTGCGCGGGGAGGCCGGGATCGCGTGCGCGCGCATCGCGCGTCAGTGCGTCAAGTGGGGACTCGGGCCGGCGGAGTTCTTTGCCGGCATTCCGGGCACGCTCGGTGGTGCGCTCGCCATGAACGCCGGGGCCTTCGGCGGTGAGACCTGGGCGCACGTGCGCGCGCTCGAGACCATCGACCGGCGCGGACGCACGCACCGGCGGGCGCCCGAGGAATACCGGGTGAGCTATCGCGAGGTCATTGCGCCGGTGCCGGAGGAGTGGTTCCTCGGAGCCGAGCTCGCCTTCGAGCGGCGGCCTGCCGCACATGCGGGCGAAGTGCAGAAGCTGCTCACCCAGCGCAAAGCCTCGCAGCCAATAGGAGAGTGGAGCTGCGGCTCGGTGTTCACCAACCCGCCGGGCGATCACGCCGCACGGCTCATCGAGGCCGCAGGGCTCAAGGGCTATCGCATCGGGGATGCCTCGGTCTCGGAGAAGCATGCCAACTTCATCATCAACCACGGCCAGGCACGCGCCGAGGACCTCGAGCGGCTGATCGGACACGTGCGCGACACCGTCGCGAAAGTCCACGGCGTGGCCCTGCACCCCGAGGTGCGCATCGTGGGAGTGCCTTGAGCCATGCGCCTGAGCTATCGCCCCGAGCACCTGCGACGTATCACCGCCCCCGGCGCTTTCGGCCGCGTGGCGGTGCTCTTCGGCGGCAACTCCAGCGAGCGCGAGATCTCACTCCTCACCGGCAACGCGGTGCTCGAGGCGTTGCGCTCGCGCGGCGTCGACGCGCACGCGTTCGACCCGCGGGACCTGCCGCTCTCGGACCTTACGGCGGCGCGCTTCGAGCGCGTGTGGATCGCGCTCCACGGGCCGGGCGGTGAGGACGGCACGCTCCAGGGCGCGCTCGAGTACCTCGGCATTCCCTACACCGGGAGCGGGGTGATGGGCTCGGCGATTGGCATGGACAAGCTGCGCACCAAGCGCCTCGCGCTCGCAAGCGGGGTGCCGACGGCGGACTTCGTGGTGCTGCGCGGGCCTGCGGATTTCGAGCTGGCGCTCGAGCGGCTGAAGCTGCCGCTGATCGTGAAGCCGGCCACCCAGGGCTCGAGCGTCGGGATGAGCAAGGTGGAGCGCGCCGAGGACCTGCCGGGGGCATTCGCGGCCGCATCCCAGCTCGAGCCGCTCGTGTTCGCCGAGCCCTGGATCAGCGGCAAGGAGTACACGGTCGCGATCCTCCAGGGCGAGGCGCTGCCCTCGATCCGCATCGAGACTCCGAAGACCTTCTACGACTACGAGGCCAAGTACTTCCGCGACGACACGCGTTACTTCTGTCCATCCGGGCTCGCGGCCAGTGCCGAGGCGCACCTCAAGAGCCTCGCGCTCGCCGCGTTCGAGGCCGCGGGCGCCTCCGGCTGGGGCCGCGCGGATTTCATGCTCGATGCCGCCGGGCGGCCGCTGCTGCTCGAGATCAACACCATCCCGGGTATGACGAGCCACAGCCTGGTTCCCATGGCCGCGCGCGCGGTCGGCATCGACTTCGCCGAGCTCGCCTGGCGCGTGCTCGAGACCAGTTTCACTCGCGTCCCGGTGCAGCACGCACCGGCGCGGCCCTGAGGTGCACGGAAAGATGCTCGGTCGACCGAAAAACCGCCGCAAACGAGAGGAAGCCCGCTGGCGTGCACCGCGCATCAACTGGCGGGCGCTCGCCGTGGTGCTCGGTGTGCTCGCGGTCATTGGCGCAGGCGCGCTCGCGGTCGGCTGGATATTCGACCAGCCGATCGAGACGGTCTCGGTGGCCGGGCGCTTCCAGCGCGTCGCACCGGGGGATGTCGAGCGTGTGGTCAAGGCGGAGGTGCACCGCGCCGGGCTTCTGTCGGTGGATCTCGCCGCCGTGCGCCGCGCGATCCATACGCTCCCCTGGGTGGATGCGGTGAGCGTGCAGCGCGCCTGGCCGCGCGGGCTCGACGTGCTGGTCATCGAGCAGACCGCTGCCGCGCGCTGGGGCGAGCGTGGACTCCTCAACACCCGCGGCGAGCTCTTCGACTCCGACGAGCGCCACATCCCGGCCGAGCTCGCCAGGCTTTCAGGACCCGCCGGCAAGGAGTCGCTGGTCGCGCAGCGCTACCTCGCGGCCGAGGGACGCCTGATGCAGGCGGGACTGCGGCTCACGGCCCTGCGTCTCGATGCGCGCGGCGCCTGGGAGATCGATCTCGCCAACGGCGTCACCGTGCGCCTGGGCCGGCGCCAGGTGGATGAGCGCTTCGAGAAATTCATGAACACCGCGCTGAAGCTCGTCACGCAGCGCGGCGAGGACATTGCCTACGTGGATATGCGGTACACGAATGGGTTCGCCATCGGCTGGCGCGGCAACGCCGCCCGCGCTGCGGGGAAGGACGGCGGTCACGATGCTTAAGCGCGCAGAACGCAACCTGATCGTCGGGCTCGACATCGGCACCTCCAAGGTGGTGGCGCTGGTGGGCGAGGTGGGGCTCGATGGCTCGATCGAGCTGCTCGGGCTCGGGTCGCAGCCCTCCCGCGGCCTCAAGAAGGGCGTGGTGGTCAACATCGAGTCCACCGTGCAGTCGATCCAGCGCGCGGTCGAGGAAGCCGAGCTCATGGCCGGCTGCGAGATCCACTCGGTGTTCGCCGGCATCGCGGGCAGCCACGTGCGCAGCCTCAACTCCCACGGGGTCGTGGGGGTGCGCGACAAGGAAGTGAGCCACGGCGATGTCGAGCACGTGATCGATGCTGCCAAGGCGGTGGCGATCCCCGCCGATCAGAAGATCCTGCACGTGCTGCCGCAGGAGTTCATCGTCGACGGCCAGGAAGGCATCCGCGATCCGATCGGCATGTCGGGCGTGCGCCTCGAGGCGAAGGTCCACATCGTCACCGGCGCGGATTCCGCCGCACAGAACATCGAGAAGTGCATTCAGCGCTGCGGGCTCGCCGTCGATGATGTGGTGCTGGAGCAGCTCGCCTCGAGCTTCGCGGTGCTCACCGAGGATGAGAAGGAGCTCGGCGTGTGTCTCGTCGATATCGGCGGTGGCACCACCGATCTGGCGGTGTTCGCCAACGGCGCGATCCGCCACACCGCGGTGATCCCGATCGCCGGCGACCAGGTGACCAACGACATCGCGGTGTCGATGCGCACGCCCACCCAGTACGCCGAAGACATCAAGATCCGCTACGCCTGTGCGCTCTCGCAGCTCGCGAATCCCGATGAGAGCATCGAGGTGCCCTCGGTCGGTGAGCGGCCGGCGCGCCGCCTCGCGCGGCAGACGCTCGCCGAGATCGTCGAGCCGCGCTACGAGGAGCTCTTCGGGCTGGTGCGCGAGGAGCTGCGCCGCAGCGGCTTCGAGGAAGTGATCGCCGCCGGCATCGTGCTCACCGGCGGCAGCGCCAAGATGGAAGGCGCCATCGAGCTCGCCGAGGAAGTCTTCCACGTGCCCGTGCGCCTCGGCATTCCGCAGAGCGTGCAGGGCCTCTCGGATGTGGTGCGCAACCCGATCTTCTCCACCGGCGTGGGGCTGCTGCTCTACGCGCGCGACAACGCCCTGCCGGCGCGTCGCGGCGGATCGCTCGGCAACGCCAAGAGCGTGCTCGAGCGCATGCGTTCCTGGTTCCAGGGAAATTTTTGAAGCTGACAGAAACCTTTGAAGCTGACAGAGCTGACGACGACTAATCAACCAACCATCTGTATTCGTGTAGAGGAGCGACAACATGTTTGAACTGATGGATGCGTACAGCCAGAGCGCGATCATCAAGGTGATCGGCGTGGGCGGCGGGGGCGGCAACGCGGTGGCGCACATGGTGACGGCCGGGATCGAGGGCGTGGAGTTCATGTGCATCAACAC
>JAFAVO010000060.1 GCA_019242385.1 Gammaproteobacteria bacterium
AAACAGCAGCGGCACGAGCGGATAGCCCGGCACCCGGTACGGCCGCGGCGCGTGCGGCAGCTTGCGGCGCAGCACCGGCACGGCGAGCGCCACGGGAATCCAGAAGAGCGCGTACGACATCACTGCCATGTTGGTGAGCTGATCGAAACTGCCGGAGAGCGCGAGCAGCGCACCCCAGAGCGCCAGCAGCACGAGCGCGGTCACCGGCACGCGGCTGCCGGGACTCAGCCGCGCGAACCGTGCAAAGAACAGCCCGTCGCGCGCGGCGGCGTACGGCACGCGCGCTGCGCTCAGGATTACGCCGTTCATCGAGCCGACGGTCGAGAGCAGGAATATCAGCGCGGCGACCGGCGCCGCGCGGCTGCCGAGGAAGGTCTGCGCCGCGCGCGCGGCAACCGAGGGCGCTTCGGGGTAGGCGGTGGAGTTGGCGCTCGCCACCTGCCAGAAGGGCAGCGCACACAGGTAGGCGGTGTTGATCAGCAGATAGATCGCGAGCACCAGCAACGTTCCGCCGACGATGGCGCGCGGCAGGTTGCGCTGCGGCTCGCGCACCTCGCTCGCCGCCATGGGCAGAAACTGCCAGCCGCTGTAGGCCCAGAGTGCGGAGAACAGCGCGGCACCGAAGCCGGCGAGACCACCATTGCCACTGCCCGCGGGTGCGGCGAGATTGGCGGCGCTTCCGCTCCGGCTGAAGAGGAATACCCCGAGCGCGACCGCGAGGATCGCGGATACCTTGCCGGCAGTGAGCAACGCCTGCACCCGGCCGCCGAGCATTACCCCGGCGCAGTTGATGGCCGCGAACACGGCGATGACCGCGACCGCGAGCAACTGCCGTGGGCCGCAGCTGAAGCGATAGTCGGCTCCGAACAGGTGCACGCTGCGCACCACCCAGTCGGCCCCGAGCGGGTGGATGTCGGAGACGAAGATGGCCACCGCCGCGCCATAGGCGGCGACCGCGGCGCCGCCGAGCACGAAGGCGTTGCAGGCGAAGAGGAATCCCGGAATCTCGCCATACGCCTGGCTGAGGTAGACGTATTCTCCCCCGGCATGCGGCAGCAACGCCCCGAGCTCGGCAAAACACAGCGCGCCGAGCATCGCCACCAGGCCGGCCGCGACCCACGCCGCCAACACCAGCCCCGGAGTTCCCACGGCCTGGGCCACCGTTGCCGACTTGAGGAAGATGCCGGTGCCGATGATGATCCCGACCACGAGCGATGTGGCGTGGGTCAGCGTCAGGTCGCGGCGCGGCTCCAGATCCGGAGTGCTCATGCGCCTATCGTACAATCGTGCGCGGTTCCGCACGGAGATAAGCACCCATGAGCGCTCACGAATACCGGGCCGGCATCCGCTGGCAGCGCGCCGGCGCCGTGTTCACCGACAACCGCTACAGCCGTGGCCACTCCTGGCACTTCGATGGTGGCGTAGTGGTGCCGGCCTCCTCCTCGCCCCACACGGTACGCGTGCCGTTGTCGGTGGAGGCGGCGGTCGATCCCGAGGAGGCCCTGGTGGCGGCGCTCGCCAGCTGTCACATGCTGTGGTTCCTGTCGCTGGCCGCCGCAGACCGCTGGCGCATCGATGACTACAGCGATGATGCGCTCGGGTCGATGGGCCGCAACGCCGCCGGCAGGATCGCCATGCTGAGCGTGACACTGCGCCCGCGCGCGCGCTTCTCGGGTGAGCGTGTTCCTTCGCCCGCGGAGATACGCGCGCTGCACGAGCGCGCCCACGAAGAGTGTTTCATCGCCAACTCGGTCACGACGACCGTGCACATCGAGCCGGTGCTCGATGCCTGAGCGGCTCGCGACCTTCCGTGGCGAGGTGCGTTGCGAGCGCGCGGCAAGCGTTCCGGGGCTGATCCTCAGCGGCAACACGCTGGAGGCCCCTGGGGAACCGACGGCCCTCGCCTTCAGCGGCTACGCACCGCCCGATCTGCCCGCGACGCTCGCAGACGCCGTCATCGAGCATGTCGGGGGCCCGCAGTACCGCATCAGCGCGCCGGCCGGCAGCTGGCAGGTCAGCGCCTCGGCGGTGCACCTGCATCGGGAGATCGCCGCGCAGTTCTATGCGGCCATTCCGCCACGGCGGGCGCCATGGATGAAGCGGCTGTTCTGGCGCGCGGTGCTCGGGCTCGGTGCGAGCCGGGCGGGGCTTGCACTGCTCAAAGCGCTGCGTCGCTGAGGGCTGGCCGCAGGCGCAGCCGTGCTCAGGAGCTCCCCGGGCGGGCGTCGAGGATCGGCGTATCGAGCGGCACGCGCTGCGTGCCGAGGAGCGAGGCGTAGGTAGCGAGCTGATTGTGGAACGCCCGGCCCCAGGTGAAATGCCGCAGCACGCGCTCGCGCCCGGCCGCTCCGACTGCGGCGACATCGCGCTCGTAGAGCGCGGCGATGGCCTCCGCCATGCCGGCTGCGCTGTGCGGCTCGGCGAGCATCCCCACCGTGTCGTCGACGAATTCGGGGAAAGCGCCGGCCCGCGCCGCGACCACGGGGCGGCCGCAGGCCATGGCCTCGAGGATCACCAACCCAAAGGTCTCCTTGGTGCCCGCGTGCACCAGCGCATCGGCGGAGGCAATCCACTGCGCGAGCTCATGACTGTCGCGCCGGTACGGCAGCATGGTCACATTCGGCGCCGGCCGGGCGCGGCGCGCTCCGCCGATCAGCAGCAGATGGTAGCGCGCTCCGAGCCGTGCGAAGGCCTGCAGCAGCACCGGCAGATTCTTCTCTTCGGCGAAGCGCCCCGCGTAGACCAGCACGCGGGTGTGTGCGGTCAGCCCCAGCCACGCGCGCAGCCGCTCGGTGCGCCGCGCCGGATTGAAGACTTCGGCATCCACCCCGAGCGGCTGGTGCGCTACCTGCGTCAGCCCCAGGCAGCGCAGGTACTCGCACATCAGGCGGCTCGGCGCAAACACCAGGTCGCAGCGCTCATACAGCAGCCGCACGTAACGGCCCAGGGCGGACTCGGTGAGCCTGCCGCCCAGTCGCCGTCCCATCAGCTGCGGCAGATTCGAGTGATAGAAGCCGATGAGCGGAATGCCGCGGCGCTGGGCCACGAGCCACCCGGCCCAGGCCGGGTGGAACA
>JAFAVO010000225.1 GCA_019242385.1 Gammaproteobacteria bacterium
TCAGCTGCTCGAGGAACGCCAGATGCGAAGCGGTGAATTCCCCGAGCGAGGCGAGCTCGATGACCGCCTTGACGTGTCCCTCGTACAGCACCGGCAGGACCACCAGGTTGCGCGGCCGGGAGTGCAGCAGCCCGCCGCGGATGTGGATCGAGTCGCTCGGGATGTCGGTGAGCAGCAGGCGCACGCGGTCGACCGCCGCCTGACCGACCAATCCCTCGCCCATGCCGAAGCGGCGCGGCTCACGACCTTCGTAGGGCTCATCCGCATAGCTGGCGAGCTCGCGCAGGTAGAGTTGCTCGAGCGTGCCCTCCATGACGTAGATCACTCCCTGCTGGGCGTTGACCAGCGGCGCGAGCTCCGAGAGCAGCAGCTTGCCCACCGTGACCAGGTCGCGCTGTCCCTGCATCATGCGGCTGAATTTCGCCAGGTTGGTCTTGAGCCAGTCCTGCTCCTTGTTGCGGTCGGTGGTGACGCGCAGATTGCCGATCATCGCGTTGATGTTGTCCTTGAGCTCCGAGACCTCGCCGCGCGCCTCCACCTGGATCGAGCGGGTGAGGTCGCCCTTGGTCACGGCGGTGGCAACCTCCGCGATGGCGCGCACCTGGTTGGTGAGGTTGGCCGCGAGCAGATTGACGTTGGCGGTCAGGTCCTTCCAGGTTCCGGCGGCGCCCGGCACGTGCGCCTGCCCGCCGAGGCGGCCCTCGACCCCGACCTCGCGCGCCACGCTCGTGACCTGGTCGGCGAAGATGGCGAGCGTCGCGGTCATGCTGTTGATGGTGTCGCCGAGCGCGTTGACCTCACCCTTGGACTCCACCGTCAGGCGTGGGCGCAGGTCGCCATTGGCAACCGCGGTCACGACCTTGACGATGCCGCGCACCTGGTTGGTGAGGTTGTTGGCCATTACGTTGACGTTGTCGGTCAGGTCCTTCCAGGTACCGGCAACTCCCGGCACGACCGCCTGGCCGCCGAGCTTGCCCTCGGTGCCGACCTCGCGTGCCAGGCGGGTCACCTCGGCGGCGAAGCCGTTCAG
Source organism: Gammaproteobacteria bacterium (assembly GCA_019242385.1). Lineage (GTDB taxonomy): Bacteria > Pseudomonadota > Gammaproteobacteria > Steroidobacterales > Steroidobacteraceae > 13-2-20CM-66-19. The sequence continues at coordinate 1,031 of JAFAVO010000225.1, forward strand.
CTGGTCGACCATGGTGTTGATGGTCTCCTTCAGCTGCAGGATCTCGCCCTTGACGTCGACCGTGATCTTGCGCGACGGGTCGCCGCGCGCGATGGCGGTGGACACCTCGGCGATGTTGCGCACCTGGCCGGTGAGGTTGCGCGCCATGGAATTGACGTTATCGGTGAGATCCTTCCAGGTGCCGGCGACTCCGGGCACGATGGCCTGACCGCCGAGCTTGCCCTCGGTGCCCACCTCGCGCGCCACGCGGGTCACCTCGGCGGCGAAGCTGTTGAGCTGGTCCACCATGGTGTTGACGGTTTCCTTCAGCTGCAGGATCTCGCCGCGCACGTCCACGGTGATCTTGCGCGACAGGTCGCCGCGTGCGATGGCGGTCGCCACCTCGGCGATGTTGCGCACCTGACCGGTGAGGTTGCTGGCCATGGAATTGACCTTGTCGGTGAGGTCCTTCCACACGCCGCTGACGTCCTTGACGTCCGCCTGCCCGCCGAGCTTGCCTTCGGTGCCGACCTCGCGCGCCACGCGGGTCACCTCGGCCGCGAAGGCGTTGAGCTGATCGACCATCGTGTTGATGGTCTCCTTGAGCTGCAGGATCTCGCCGCGCACGTCCACGGTGATCTTGCGCGACAGGTCGCCGCGCGCGATGGCGGTCGCCACCTCGGCGATGTTGCGCACCTGGCCGGTGAGGTTGCTGGCCATGGAGTTGACGTTATCGGTGAGGTCCTTCCATACACCGCTCACGCCCTTGACCTCGGCCTGGCCACCGAGCTTGCCTTCGGTGCCGACCTCGCGCGCGACCCGGGTGACCTCAGCGGCAAAGGCGTTGAGCTGATCGACCATGGTGTTGATCGATTCCTTCAACTGCAGGATCTCGCCCTTGACGTCCGCGGTGATCTTGCGGGACAGATCGCCGTTGGCGATGGCGGTCGCCACCTCGGCGATGTTGCGCACCTGGCCGGTGAGGTTGCCCGCCATGGAGTTGACGCTGTCGGTCAGGTCCTTCCAGGTGCCGGCGACCCCGGGGACCACCGCCTGGCCGCCGAGCCGGCCCTCGGTGCCGACCTCGCGCGCGACACGCGTCACCTCCGAGGCGAACGAGCGCAGCTGATCGACCATGGTGTTGATGGTCTCCTTCAGCTGCAGGATCTCGCCGCGCACGTCGACGGTGATCTTGCGGGAGAGGTCGCCGCTGGCGATCGCGGTGGAGACCTCGGCGATGTTGCGCACCTGGCCGGTGAGGTTGCCGGCCATGGAGTTCACGCTGTCGGTCAGGTCCTTCCAGGTGCCGGCGACTCCCGGCACCACCGCCTGGCCGCCGAGCTTGCCCTCGGTGCCCACCTCGCGCGCCACGCGGGTCACCTCGGCGGCGAAGCCGTTGAGCTGGTCGACCATGGTGTTGATGGTGTTCTTGAGCTCGAGGATTTCGCCCTTGACGTCGACCGTGATCTTGCGCGAGAGGTCCCCGCGCGCGACCGCGGTGGTCACCTCGGCGATGTTGCGCACCTGCCCGGTGAGATTGGTGGCCATGGCGTTGACCGAGTCGGTGAGATCCTTCCAGGTGCCGGCGACTCCCGAGACGATCGCCTGGCCGCCGAGCTTGCCCTCGCTACCGACCTCGCGCGCGACGCGGGTCACTTCCGAAGCGAACGAGCGCAGCTGGTCCACCATGCGGTTGATGGCTTCCTTGAGCTGCAGGATCTCCCCGCGGACGTCGACCGTGATCTTGCGGGACAGGTCGCCGTTGGCGACCGCGATGGTGACCTCGGCGATGTTGCGCACCTGGGCGGTGAGGTTGCTCGCCATCGAGTTGACGCTGTCGGTCAGGTCCTTCCAGGTGCCCGCCACTCCAGGCACCGCCGCCTGTCCGCCGAGCTTGCCCTCGGTGCCGACCTCGCGCGCCACGCGCGTCACCTCGGAGGTGAAGGCACTCATCTGCTCGATGACCGCGTTCACCACCGTCGCCGAGCGCAGGAACTCGCCCTTGAGCGGCCGCCCGTCCACCTGCAGGCTCATGCTCTGCTGCAGATCGCCCTTGGCCACCGCCGAGATGGTGCGCGTCACTTCGGTGGTCGGCCACAACAGGTCATCGATCAGTGTGTTGACCGAACTCTCCATCGCGCCCCACGCACCGGAGCGGCGGTCGCTCGACATGCGATGCCGTGTCTGTCCGTCCTTGCCGACGATCTGGCCGGCGCGCTCGAGCTCGCGCGCGAGGCTCTGGTTGGAGGTGATGATCTCGTTGAAGGTGTCGGCGATCTTGCCGGCGAGCCCGGTGTGGTCGCTCGGCAGCCGCACGGAGAAATCACCGTCACGCACCGCCTGCAACGCGCGCAGCAGCTTGCGCTGGTCGAGGTGGGTCGCTTCGCGCCGCTCGCGTCCGTTCGCGGTGCGCGCCGGGCGTTGCTGCCCTTCCTGACTTTGCATCAATACACTCCCCATCGGGGCATGCGCACGCGCAGCACCCGCGGCTTCAATCGGCGACCTGGGAGGGGAAAAGCGGCAGGCATCCGGCTCGGCTGACCAGGAGCCCCACGGTCCACATGCCCGATGCGGGCCGGTGGTGCTTCATTTCCAAGAAGATCCCCCCGGAGCAGGGCGAGCGCTAACACCGTCGTGAGCGCAGCTGCCCGTGCAGAACATTAGCGCGAGCGGCCTGCGCTGAGGTGTCGGCAGTGGAGGACAGCGGTGGTAGGACAGGGACTACACGCCCTAGCGGCCGCAGCGCGCGGCCGCGCGCCCGGCGGGAACTGCGCAAACGCGCCGCTCCAGAGAATTACGACCAGTGTTTGAAGTAACGCCGCAGGCGTTTCTCAAAGCGGGCGGGTTTCTCCGCGTAGATCGGCAGCCCGACGGAGAGAGCGCGTCTGCACATCTTGCGGCGCCGCCGCTCGATCTTTCTCTGCAGCGCCGAATCTGCCTTACGGCCCAACAGTGCCTTGCGCCGCCGCGCCAGCTCCCCGAGCACGGCGAGGTCGTGCTCATCGCCAAGGTGATCGGAGAGCTTGTGCAGTCTGGCGGCCATCGCCTCGACGGATGCATGCTGCACCGGAGCGACGACCTCGAGCTGATTGCGCAGGTACTTGGCGCGCTTGCGCCACTCGTGCAGTGCCGGGCCGCTGGCACTGCGCGAGTTGCGGCGCGCGCAACGACGGCCCCTGCGGTAGCTGTCGCGCAGGCTTCCATAGATGGGTGGCCACTGCTGCGGTGGTGTCGGCCAGGAGTCGACCATCGTCAGTGCGCTGCGCAGACACGCGGCCGAGTTTCGCAGGCCATGACGCGCGAGCTCAGTGCGTCTACGGCGGGCATCGTGGTGCAGATCCGCGCGCAACGCGGCGAGCCGCCGCCGCTTGCCCGCGCCGCTGGTCTGCCGCGCGAGCTCGCTCAGGGTCTTCAGCAGCACACTGTCGTCACGCGCGGCGCTCAGTGCCCGCGCGGCGTCGCGCAGCGTGCGGTTGCCGCTCCGGTAAGCGGTCTCACTCAGCAGCGGGCGCAGCAAGCGCAACGTGGCGCGGGCCGCTTTCACGTGCTTGCGCGCGGTGTGGATCTGCTCGTCGGTCGGTGCGTTGCGCGGCAGGTCGGCGAGTGCCGTCTCGAGCTGGCGGTGGAGGATGTCGCGCACGCCGCGAGCACCGGGGCTGCCAGGCTGCAACTCGAAGCGTGCGCTCACCGCTGTGTTCCGGCGGACTGCCGGGCGTGAGCGTCGATCCCGCGCTCCAGTGCCCGCATGGCATCCCGCGCCCCGCCGCGGCTCCTGATGGTGAACTCACGGCCCTGGAAGGCATTGTAGGAGGTGAAGAAATGCTCGATCGCGCGCAGCTCCTCCGCATCGAGCGCGCTCAGCTCCTGCAAGCGTGCCGGATTGAGCGGGGTATCGACCACGCCGATGAGCCGGTCGTTGCGCAGCAGCTTGTCGCCCTCGCGCTGCTCCGCATGCAGTACCCCGATCAGTCTCACGGTCACCAGGCACCCGGGAAAGCTGGCAGGCAACTGCAGCACCAGCACATCGAGGGCATCACCATCCTCGGCCCGCGTTCCGGGGATGGAGCCGAAATCGTGCGGGAAGGCTGCGCCCAGCGGCAGTATGCGGCTGATGCGAAAGGTGGCGAATTGCTCATCGTACTTGTATTTGTTGCGGCTGCCGGCCGGGGTATCGATCACCACGTGCACCCGGCCGCTGCCGCTTTCCCGCGCAGGAATGTCTTGCATCGCTAATGCGCCAGGGCGAACAGCAGTACCGTTTCGCCGCCATCGAGCGGCGTGCGCGGCAGTGCGCGCACCGCGATGTATTGATGTCCGTCGGCACCGCGATAGCTCGCAGGCTCGGCGAGCCGCCTGCCATCGGCGCGGTGCTTCCACAGCGTCTCGCCGGTCCGGGCATCGAGTGCCTTGAACCATCCATCATCCGTCCCGTAGAACACGAGCCCTCCGGCCGTGATCAGCGTGCCCGAGGAGATCGGCAGCGCCTCGTGCACGCTCCACAGCACGTGTCGTGCGATGGGATCCCAGGCGCGCAACTCGCGGCCGGTCACCTGCCTCGGAGCGGCCCCGGTGGAGCTGTGCTGCGTCGCATCGCTCTCGAGCAGATAACTGACGACGCTATTGAGCCCGTTGCTGTGCGCTGCCCCGCGGCCGCGGGCGGACAGATCGAGTGCGTGCGTGCGCTCCTCCACGAACCGCTGCAACGGCAGATCGACAGCGGCCGCGGCGTCCGCTGCTGACTGCTCCCGGACGAGCGCCACGGAGCGCGCCACGAGCGGCAGGAGGCCGCGCACGTTGGCAGCGGTCACCTCCGCCAGGTCGGAGAAGCGTATTGCGGCCCGCGCCACGGGTGCGGACTGTCCCTGCCGCGGCAGTGCCTCGCGCGTGGATGCCTCGGCCGCGACCTGCGCGACATCCGGCGCGCCGAGCAGTACGGCCGCCAGCACGGCGTGCAACCGGTAACTGCATCGATGTGGAGTGCCAGATGCCACGCGATGCGCCTTTCCGCTCGAGCGCGGAGAAGGGGCAGGCCGTGCTCAGCTCAGATGCGGCCCATCAGCAGCAGCACAATGAGCACGATCACGACGAGACCGAGCGTGCCGCTCGGGTAGTAGCCCCAGCCCTGGCTGTAGGGCCAGGTCGGCAGCGCACCGATCAGGATCAGCACCAGCACGATCAGCAGGATGGTCAACATCGTTCGCCTCCGTCCGGCTCAGGGAGTCACTTCTTGCGCGACGGGACCTTGGCGCCAGAACGGCGCGCCTCGGACAGCCCGATGGCGATCGCCTGCTTGCGGCTCTTGACCTTGCGGCCCGAGCTTCCGCTGCGCAGCTTGCCGCGCTTCATCTCGTGCATTGCACGCTTAACCTTGCGGCCACTCGCCCGGCCGTACTTGCGCGTCGCCATGGCTATGTCCTGTTGGCCTGTAGGGTGGGCCTGTTGGGTTCGAATTCAACAGCGGCGATCCCTCGCCGGTCATGCGCGAAGGCTAACTTGCAGCCTGAGCCGCAGCTGTAGGTGGTGCATCGCATGTGTTGTCGGGCGGGTGCTGCGTCTCGCTGACAGCCCCGGCTGACAAGCCGCTGCGGGAACCGACGCTGACGC
>JAFAVO010000023.1 GCA_019242385.1 Gammaproteobacteria bacterium
CAGCTGCTCATCGTCCCGGGGTCGCAGCAGGTGAAGAAGGCCGCCGAAGCCGAAGGCCTCGATCGCGTCTTCCGCGACGCGGGCGCCGAATGGCGCGAGTCCGGCTGCTCGATGTGTCTCGGCATGAACGGCGATCTGGTCGGGCGCGGCGAGTACGCCGTCAGCACCAGCAACCGCAACTTCGAAGGACGCCAGGGCCCCGGGGCGCGCACGCTGCTCGCAAGCCCGCTCACCGCCGCCGCCTGCGCAGTGCGTGGGCGCATCACGGATCCCCGAGAACTGCTGTGACAGTCGAGCTGGACTGAAGCGAGCTCATCGATCCATGGAGCCCTTCACGACTCTCACCTCGCGCACCGTCGTGCTGGCGCGTACCAACATCGATACCGACCAGATCATCCCGGCACGCTTTCTCACGACCACCACGCGCGCCGGGCTCGGCGAGCGGCTGTTCGCCGACTGGCGCTACGATGAGCGCGGCGCGCCGCGCGCGCATTTCCCGCTCAATCAGCCGGCCGCCGCCGGCTGCCGCATCCTGGTCGCCGGCCGCAACTTCGGCTGCGGATCCTCGCGCGAGCACGCCCCCTGGGCGCTCGTCGACTACGGCTTCCGCGCGGTGATCAGCACCGAGATCGCGGACATCTTCAGGAACAACGCCTTGAAGAATGGTCTTCTGCCGGTGATCGTCGCGGAGCCCATCGCGCAGCGGCTGATGGCGCAGCCGGGCGCCGAGGTCACGATCAGCGTGGAGCACTGCACGCTGACGCTGCCCGATGGCCGCAGCGTGCCTTTCGTACTCGAGCCTCTTGCGCGGCACTGCCTGCTCGAGGGCATCGATGAGCTCGGCTTTCTCCTCGCGCGCGCGCCGCAGATCGACGCCTTCGAACGGCGCACATGAGGGCGCGCATCGCGGTGCTGGCCGGTGACGGGATCGGCCCCGAGGTCACCGAGGAAGGCGTGCGCTGTCTCACCGCGGTCGCGACACTCTTCCAACACGAGCTCGAGCTCTGTCCGCTCGCTTTCGGCGGCGCCGCCATCGACTCCGAGGGCGAGCCGCTGCCGGCGACCACACTGCAGGGCGTGCGCTCGGCCGATGCCGTGCTGCTCGGCGCCATCGGCGGTCCGCAATGGTCCGGGTCCGATGCACGCCTGCGGCCCGAGGCCGGGCTGTTACGTCTGCGGCGCGAGCTCGGCACCTTCGCGAACCTCCGCCCGGTACGCGTGCACCCGCAGCTGCTGGACGCCTCGACCCTGAAGGCCGAGGTAATCTCCGGAGTCGATCTGGTGTTCGTGCGCGAGCTGACCGGCGGCATCTACTTCGGCGAGAAGCACCGGGACAGCGCCTCCGCGCGCGACGAGTGCAGCTACAGCGCGGCGGAGATCGAGCGCATCGTCCGTGTCGCAGGTCAGCTCGCCCGCTCGCGGCGGCGCCGGCTCGCCTCGATCGACAAGTCCAACGTGCTCGAGACTTCGCGCCTGTGGCGCGAAGTTACGCAGCGGGTGATGGAGCGCGAGTTTGCGGAGGTGAGGCTCGAGCACCTCCTGGTCGACGCCGCGGCCATGCACCTGATCCGCCGTCCGCGCGACTTCGACGTGCTCGTCACCGAGAACATGTTCGGTGACATCCTCACGGATGAAGCTTCGATGCTCGCCGGCTCACTCGGCCTGCTCCCCTCGGCCTCGCTGGGCGAGGGACGCCGCGGCATCTACGAGCCGATTCACGGATCGGCACCCGACATCGCCGGCCGGGGCATCGCCAACCCCTACGGCAGCATTCTTTCGGCGGCGCTGCTCATGCGCCATTCGCTCGGGCTGGAAGCGGAGGCCGCTGTGCTCGAGCAGGCCGTGGCGGATGCGCTCACTGCGGGTGCACGCACGGCCGATCTCGTGCGCCCCGGCGAGCCGGCCTGCAGCACGCGCGAGGCTGGCCAGGCGGTGCTCAGCAGGCTGCGACCGCCTGAGTGAAGCGCGGCTGGGGGAGCACCCGCGCGGCGCGGGCCAGCGCGCGCGCGAGGTCCGTGCGCAGATCCTCGAGCGCCTCGATCCCGATCGAGAGTCGGATCAACCCGTCGGTGAGCCCGGCCCGCTCACGCGCTGCAGCATCCATGGCGGCGTGGGTCATGGTGGCGGGGTGGGCGATGAGACTCTCGACGCCCCCGAGCGACTCGGCGAGGGAAAAGCACTCGAGGCCATTCACGAACTCCCGCACCGCCTCCTGCCCGCCCTCGAGCTCGAGGGTCACCATGGCACCGAATCCGCGCTGCTGGCGCCGCGCGAGCTCATGTCCCGGGTGACGCGCGAGCCCCGGATACCACACGCGCCGCACGTTGGGCTGGGCATCGAGCCACTGGGCGAGCGCTGCGGCATTGCGGCCGTGGTGCTCGAGCCGTGCGTGCAGGGTCCGCAGTCCACGTAGGGTGAGAAAGCTGTCGAACGGGGCGCCGGTGAGCCCCAGGCAGTTGGCCCACCAGACCAGCTGCTCGTGCAAGGCCGCATCGCGCGCCACCACCGCGCCGCCGACAACGTCGCTGTGGCCGTTCAGGTACTTGGTGGTCGAGTGCACGACCAGATCGGCTCCGAATGCCAGCGGCTGCTGCCAGGCGGGTGAGAGAAACGTGTTGTCGACGGCGACGAGCGCACCGCAGGCGTGCCCGAGCCCGGCGACCAGCCCGATGTCGGTGATGCGCAGCAACGGGTTGCTCGGTGTCTCGATCCACAGGAGCGCGGCGGGTGAGCCGAGCGCGGCGCGCACCGCCGCCTCATCGCCGAAGTCGATGAACTCGACCTGCCGCTCCCCGCGCCGTCGCCAGGCATCGAACAGTCGATAGGTGCCGCCGTAACAGTCGTGCGGAGCCACGATGCGTCCGCCGGCGGGAACCAGATAGCCCGTGAGCGTGATGGCCGCCATGCCGCTCGCGGTGATCACCGCGCCCGCGCCCTGCTCGAGCTCGGCGACAGCCCCCGCCAGCAGGTCACGCGTCGGGTTGCCGGAGCGCGTGTAGTCATAGGTGCGCTTCTCGCCGAAGCTGCGAAAGGCAAAGGTGGAAGTGAGGTGCAACGGAGGCACCACGCAACCTGTGGCATCGTCGCACTCGATGCCGGCGCGCACGGTCTGCGTGACCTGAGCGGCAACGCCGTTGGCCGCTGCAGTCCCCTGCCAGGGCCCCAAGCGATCAGAGATGGAAGTCACTGTCTGCTCCGCTGTGGTCAATCCGGTCTCACCGGTCTCCGCGGAGCGGGCCTGCCGGAACCGGCAGGCTTTGTCGCGTCCATCCCCCATCCGCTCGGATGCAGGGGCCACGCTAAACCGCTCATCTGTCGACACCCGCAGGCGGCGTCGCAGGAGTTGGCACCTTTCCAGGGTGGTTAGTCCTGGCGGTTGCCCCGGCGTCTAAGGGCCTATCCCTCAGCCGGTCTCGATGAGTACCGGCGAGTTTACGGGTGCGGATGGGTTGGGTGCAAGCGAGGCCCGGTCCGTCGCCAGCCGGCGGGTCTGCACCAACATCTGACATGCGCGCCCGTGCCCCGATTCGGGTGCGTCTTCCGGCACGGTCAGTGCGGCGCGAGGCTCCCCGCGCGGCGGTCGGCATCCGCGGCGCCGAGGTTGTTGCCGCCCGCACGCAGCGAGTCCGCGATGAGGCGCCACGCCGAGGATTGCGCGGCGGTATCTCCGCGCGCGAGCGCGAGCGCCTTGCGCGCCATCGCATCCGCCTGCGCCGGATTGCCCTCGGCGAGACGCACCCGGCCGAGCTCTATCCACACGAGCGGATTCTCCGGCTCGATGCGCAACGCGCGCTCGAGTGTCGCGGCAGCCTGCGCGCTATCGCCTGCGGCGAGCTGGGTATGCGCCTGCGTGACGAGTGCGCTCGCAGCGGCGCCCAGATGGAACTGCTTTGGCGGCGGTGGCGCCGGGGGCGCGGGTGTCGCGGACCCTGGTTGCGGAGTTGCGGGCGACGGAGCAGTGACGGACCCGGCCGGTGGCGTACCTGGACTCTCAGGCGATGGGGCTGCCGGGGGCGCCCTGAACAAGGTGCAGCCTGCGAGGGAGGCGATGGCGATGAGGCCCGGCAGCAGTGAGCGGATGTGCATTCCGGAATGATATCCGTGCTTCAGTGCACGAGACCGCGCAACCACTCCTCAGCGCGGCCGAGCGCGCTCGTCGCCGTGGTGCTCTCGGGGAAGCTGCAACCCGGACGCGGCGGGATGACGGCATCGGCGGGGACCGCGACCGCCACGATGTCGGTGGCGCAGGCCGGGGTCGCGCGCAGCCCGCTCGGATACTCGATATGGACCTCGGCGAGCGATTCCGGCATGGGCGCGTTCCACGAGCTCGTCCCGAGTCCTGCCATGATACGTGCCCACACCGGCAGCGCTCCGGAGGAGCCGGTGAACCCGGTCGGCTCATTGTCGTCGTAGCCGACCCAGACGACCGCGAGATGGCCACCGGAAAAGCCTGCGAACCAGCTGTCGCGGAAATCCGAGGACGTGCCCGACTTGCCTGCGACGACCAGCTCGGGCGGCAGCAGGCTGCGCGCCGGCCGCCCCGTGCCGTGATCCATGACGAGCACCAGCATGCGATCGAGCTGGTACGTGACTTCCGGGGATGCCACCTGTGTCACCTGGAGCGGAAAGGACTTCAGCGGCTTTGCGTCGGCGCTGATCACCGCGCGCACCGCACGCAGCGGATTGCGGAACCCGCCGTTGGCAAGACCGTTGAAGAGCTGCGCCGCTTCGAGCGGCGTTACCTCGATTGCGCCGAGCAGCATGGCGGGCACCTGCGTGGGCGCTTGCGCGAGGCCGAAGCGCTGCAGCGTGGCTGTGACCTTCGGCAGCCCGAGGTCGAGCCCTACAGCGACCGTCGCAAGGTTGATGGACTCCGCGAGCGCCCGGACCACCGGGACCGGGCCGTAGATCTGGTGCGTGAAGTTATCCGGCGTCCAGTGCTTGCCCCCGGTGAGCTGCACATCGATGGGCGCGTCCTGCACGACGGTCGTCGCGTTGTAACGTCCGCTCTCGAGGGCGGTCAGGTAGATGAAAGGCTTCACCAGTGATCCCATGGAACGTCGCGCATCGAGCGCCCGGTCGAAGCCGTCGTAGCCGACGTTGCGGCCACCTACGATGGCGATGACGTCGCCACTTTGCGGGGAGGTGATCACCACCGCCCCTTCGAGCGGGCCCTGCGGATGTTTGTGCTGGCGGTCGAGCCGCGCCAGCTCGTGCTCGAGCGCGCGCTCGGCTTCATCCTGGGCAACCGGCTCGAGGCTCGTATAGATGCGCAGTCCCGCCTCGGTCAGGTCCTGATCGTGGTAATCGCGCCGCAGGGTGCGGCGCACGAAGTCGAGGTAGGCCGGGTAGTACGCGCCCGCGGGTCGCTTGGTGACCCCGAGCGGCCGGCGGGCCGCGGCCGTGGCCTCCTCCGGCTTGATCACCCCCTGCTCGGCCATTTGCCGCAGCACGAGGTTGCGCCGCGCCAGCGCCCGCTCCGGATGGCGGCGCGGATCGTAATAGGAGGGTCCGCGCACGATCGCCACCAGCAGCGACACCTCCGACAGCTCGAGCTCGGAGAGCGGCTTGCCGAAATAGAACTGGCTGGCGAGCCCGAACCCATGGATCGCGCGATCGCCATCCTGCCCAAGGAAGATCTCATTGATATAGGCGTTCATGAGATCGGCCTTGCTGAAGTGCGCATCGAGCGCCATTGCCATCACCGCCTCGCGCAGCTTGCGCGAGAGCGTCTGCCGGGAGCTGAGGAAGTAGCTGCGCACCAGCTGCTGGGTGAGGGTGCTGCCGCCCTGCTCGATCTGGCGCGCGCGCAGGTTGACCCACGCGGCACGCAGCACGGCCACCGGATCGACTCCGTGATGCGTGTCGAACTTGCGGTCCTCGACCGCTTTGAGCGCGAGCGGCAGCAGCGGTGGCACTTCCTCCGGGCTCACGACGATCCGGTCCTCGCCGTGGATCGGAAAGATGCTGCCGATCAGCAGCGGCTCGAGCCGCAGCACCGGCAGCTCCTTCCCCGTCGCGTCGCGCAGGCTCTCGATGCCCTTCGCTCCGGTGGTCGTGATCGTGAGCCGCTCGGCGGCACGCGTCTCATCCGCGAAGCGGGCCGGACGCAACGCGACCTCGATGCGCTCGCCGCTGAGGTGATACGTGCCGGGGTGATCCGGGCGATCGGTACGCCGGTAGTGCAGCCGCTGCAGCTCGTGTTCGAGCGCGGCAGAAGTCAGTGGCAGCCCCGCGTAGAGCTCGAGCGGCGCCGCATACACCTGCGCGGGCAACGTCCAGCGGCGGCCTTCGAACTGCCTGACCACCAGATGATCGAGGTAGAGCGCATACAGCACGCAGGCGAGGATCACCCCACCGATGACCAGGAGCAGCGCGCGCTTCAGAGAAACAGCTCCTGCGCCGGCGCACGCAGGTTGTACTCGGAGCTCATCGCGCGCCCGTAGGCACCCGCGTTGGCGATCAGCAGCACATCCCCTTCCCGGGTCGCGGGCAGGAGCCGGTCGTGGCCGAGCACATCGGCGCTCTCGCAGATCGGCCCGACGATGCTCACGAGCTCGGTCGCCGGCTCGTCGAGGCGTGTGAGGTTGGCGATCTCATGATATGCGCCATAGAGTGCCGGACGGATCAGCGAGTTCATCCCGGTCGCCACGCCGGCGAAGCGCAGTCCGCCTTTGGTCTTCAGCTGTGTGACGCGCGCCAGCAGCACACCGCAGCTGGCAGCCAGGTAGCGTCCGGGCTCGAGCCAGAGCTCGAGCCCTGGATGCTCGGCACGTACGGTAGTGAGGACCGTATCGAGCGCGGCGAGGTCGACGCCCGGCTGATCGCTGCGCTCGGGCACCCCCAGTCCGCCGCCGATGTCGATCGTCCGCACCGCCGGAAAGGCGCTGGCGGCACCTGCGAGCAGCCGCGCGGTGTGCTCCCAGCTCGTCACATCGAAGACGCCACTGCCGACGTGCGCTTCGAGGCCGATCACCTGCACGCCGCTCCTGCCGGCACCGGGGGCGAGCTCGGGCAGCTCCGCGAGCGGTATGCCGAACTTGGAGCGGCTGCCGGCGGTGCGCACGTGGGTGTGGTGACCGCGGCCGACACCGGTGTCGACGCGCAGGAAGATGTCCTGTCCGGCAAACAGCTCCGGCCATGCAGCGAGCGCGTAAGCGTTGTCGACGGTGACCTGAATTCCGGCGGCCAGCGCCCAGCGGTATTCCTCGCGCGGCGCGAAGTTCGGTGTGTAGAGGATCCGCCGCCGCTCGAGCTGCGGGAAGAGCTCGAGCAGCCGCTCGACCTCACCGCGCGAGACACACTCGAAGTCGATCCCCTCGGCGTGCAGTGCGCGCAGCAGCTGCGCGTTCGGGTTGGCCTTCATGGAGTAATGCACGCGCGCAATGGACCCGAGCGCACGCAGGGCGCGCGCTGCGTGGCGCGCCACCTCGAGATCGTAGACGAACGCGGCATCGCGCTCGCCCAATGCCGCCAGCAGCCCGCTGCGCCTCGCTCGCCACCACGGCACCGCCATCGCCCCGGACTTCGGCGGACGCGCGAACAGCTGCTGCCAGGTAGGACCCAGGACCTTGTCGCCCGGCACCGGCCGGATGAGCAGCTCGTGCAGCTGCTCGACCAGACGGT